>CAYWLF010000139.1:4026-6652 GCA_964458875.1 uncultured Gemmatimonadota bacterium | reverse complement strand
GAGACCTGCCGTGCGCGGAGGCGGCGGACCTGGGTACGCCGGGCCCGTTCAAGGGCAACATTGATCTCGAGGGCCTGGAGCGCGTGCTGGCCCACCCGTCCGGGCGGATTCCGCTGGCGATGATCACGATCACCAACAACTCGGGTGGCGGTCAGCCGGTCTCGATGGCCAACATCCGCGCCGCATCAGAAATATGTCGAGCGCACGGCGTCCCGTTCTACATCGATGCGTGCCGGTTCGCCGAGAACGCCTACTTCATTCAGCAGCGCGAAGACGGGTACGAAGACGCGCCGTTGATCGACATCGCCCGAGAGATGTTCTCGTACGCCGACGGCGCGACCATGTCGGCAAAGAAGGACGGGATGGCGAACATCGGAGGCTTCCTCGCCACCAACGATGACGGTCTTGCCGCCCAGGAGCGGGATCTCCTGATTCTCACCGAGGGCTTTCCCACGTATGGCGGGCTCGCCGGCAGGGACCTCGAGGCCGTCGCGATCGGCCTGTACGAGGCGCTGGAGCCGGACTACCAGAAGTACCGTATCGCTTCGACGGCCTACCTCGGTGATCACATCAGCGCGGCGGGCGTGCCGATCGTGCAGCCGCCAGGCGGGCACGCCGTATACATCGACGCCGCGGCCATGTGCCCACAGATCGCCCCGCTCGAACTCCCGGGTATCTCGCTCACCGTCGAGTTGTACCTCGAAGCGGGGATTCGAGGAGTCGAGATCGGCAGCGTGATGTTCGGTCACAAGGACGAGGATACCGGTGAGCCGGTGGCGGCGCGCAGCGAACTCGTTCGACTGGCCATCCCGAGGCGCGTATACACGCAGAGCCACGTGGACTACGTGGTCGAGGCGATCCTCAACGTTTACGATCGGCGTGCGGCGATGCGCGGGTACGAGATCACGTACGAGCCCCCGTTCCTCAGGCATTTCACGGCGGAATTCGAGCCGCTCGGTTAGGGCGGGCGAGGCCATGGACGCGGCGCGACACCGAGGAGAGAGAGGAATCCGATGACGATGGACTTGAGATTTGCTGTGGCCGCTGTCCTGCTCGCACTACCCCCGACTGCGTCGGCCCAGGTCGCGCCCGAGCTCGACGCTTACTGGGCTGAGGTCTCGCGGACTGTGACGGAAGGTGACTTCGACGGCTACGCGGCCCTGTACCACCCGGACGCGGTGCTCGTCGCGGGCGGCTCCGGGACTTATCCGATCGGGAACGCGCTGGCTGGCTGGAAGCAGGGTTTCGACGACACGCGCGAGGGGAAGGCAGAGGCGGGAGTCGAGTTCCGGTTCACCGGCCGAGTCAACGACGAGACGACGGCGCATGAGACCGGGATGTTCCGCTACACGCTCAAGTCCCGGGACGGGGAGGACGCAGTCTCGCTCGTTCACTTCGAGGCCCTGCTCGTGAAGAAGGACGGCAGGTGGCTCATGTTGATGGAATACCAGAAGGAGTCGGCGACCAACGAGGAGTGGGACGCCGCGGGGTAACCGCTCGCTAGGTCAGTCGACCCCGTCTCACACGATGAGGTCGTAGATCGGGCTCACCCCGTCCGAGCCGGGGAATACGCGTCCCGTCTGGGCTGCGGTCAGGTCGAACACACCGGCGATGACACCCTTCAGAACGGCTCGTGTGTCGACCGTGGGTTTGAGATCGCGTCCCTCGTACAGCGATCGGTCTCCGAGACCTGGCCAGTCGGTGACCACACCGCTCCGCGAGACCCCGGGACCGATGACGAAACCGGCCCCGGCCGTCCCGTGGTCCGTCCCACCAGTGCCGTTCGGCCTGGCCGTACGCCCGAACTCGGTCATCACCACCATGGTCGTATCCGACCAGGTCTCTCCCGCCTCTTCGCGGAAGGCCATGATCCCCTCGGCCAGTTGTCCCAGGAGTCGGTCCAGATTGCCCCCGCCCAACCCCTGGTTCGCATGGGTATCCCACCCTCCGAACTCCACCGCGGCCACGTTCGGCCCACCCGGCGCTGCGATGAACCGGGCAGCAGCCCGCATCACGGGCTCGATCCTGCCCTGCCTGCCGCGGCCACGCATCGCAGCCGACATGTCGTCGTCAGCGGCCACTTCGCGCATCTGCAGTCCGGCCTCGAACCGATCGTAGAGAGCCCTGTCAGCGCGATACAGCACTTGCAAGCGGTCGAGGTAACCGTCGTCCAGTACTCCGAGCTCCACCGGTGACCAGGTGGCCACGCTAAAGTCGCCTGAGAGAGACCGCGGCAGCCCGGCTGCCACGGCCAGGCCCGCGCGTTCGCCGTCCATCACCTGCAGGAGCCGGTTCATCCATCCATCCGATGCCCCATCCGGACGATCCAGTCCCGTCTCGAGAATCGCCTGGCCATCGAAGTGGCTGCGTGTCCGGTACGGGATCGCCATGGCGTGCAGGACCGCCAGCTCGCCGGCATTCCACAGCTCCGAAAGTGGCGAGAGCCCCGGCGCGAGGCCGAAACCATCGCCCAGTTCCACCAGGTCGGAGGCGTCGTAGGCCATCGCCCTTCTCAGGGAGCGGTATCCGGGATCTCCGTAGGGGACGACCGCCGCCAGGCCGTCGAATCCGCCTCGAAGCAGCACGAATACCATCCGGCCACCCCCCGGCACCCGGGCAAAGCTGA
>CAYWLF010000139.1:0-3926 GCA_964458875.1 uncultured Gemmatimonadota bacterium | reverse complement strand
GCGCAGCCGCTCTGCCGTGCTGCGTGCCAGCTCCGCACGATTGAGGAGGCTGTCGGGATCGGCCCAATACATCTTCGTGTCCCCGTATCCTTTAGGAGAAGTAGGGGCCCACAGGGGCTGCCGGAGCTGTTGCAGCAAGCGGCCAATGGGCTCCGGCACGTCGCGCGCACCCACCGCGCGCAGCATCGCCGTGAGCCAGTCCTGTGGGGCCCGGAATTTGTGTCGATCCGGATCCCACGCGGCTTCCAGGTCAACCAGGGTCCGGGACACCTCGGCCAGGTCGCCACCGGTTTCCATCCACCGTGCGGCGATTCGATCGACGGCTTCCATGGGCGGGTCGTCCGCCACGAAATGGCGGGCCAGCTTGGTCGCGAGGAAGCGGGCCGTGGAGGGATGGCGGCACAGGTCTGCGATCGCGTGGCGCCCCTCGTCTTCACCAGCCTCCCTGTATCTCACGCCCAGGAGCGTCTTGTCACCGGGCTCATGCAGCATGTCCCTGAAGGCGAAGGCCACGGCGCCGTCCGTCGCCCCGGTGTCCTGCCGTCCGCGCGTGCGCGCCAGGCGATCCGCGAAGCCGAAGCCGGTGACGGTCCAGCCCGTGAGGATCCGGGCCAGCGCCTCCACGTCGGCCTGGGTATACCCCCCGTCGACGCCGAGCGTGTGGAGCTCGAGCAGTTCGCGGGCGTAGTTCTCGTTGAGTCCGCGCTCTCGTCCACGTCGGGCCAGTCCACGAGCCGCGGTCGAGTTCGGGCCCATGCTGACCGCGTTGTCCAGATAGACGAGCATCGCCGGGTGACGCGCCGAGGCGAGCACCATATCCTCGAAGCGCCCGAACACGTGCCGTCGGATCACCTGGCGCTCGTAGAGACCGGCGAGCGCGGCAATCGGGGGCTTGGCCGGCACGGACACGCACAGGTGGTTGGACCAGAACGCCACCAGGCGCTCGGCGAACGGCGCCGTGGATATCACGCGGGCACGAAGGGAGGAGGCGCCTTCCTCCCGGGCTATGCGTCGAATCCTCTCCCGGGCCTCACGTGTCGCGTCCTCGGCGCGGCTGCGCTGCGCCTCCAGCAAAGCGCGCGTGGCTTCACCTACAGCCACGGCGGTCGGCAGTGCACGTTCGGGTAGCGCGGCCGCATCGGGTCGGATCTGCTCCAGCAGCCAACCACGGGGATCCCTCAAGGCGGGCTCGCCCACGGCCGCGCCCATACCGTATCGATTGCACGCACGCAGCGTCCGGTTCATGGGACCTCCGTCGCTTGTTCCGAGTTTCACCCTGGACCGACTGACACAGCCTCGGGACCTCATTCAATAGGACGCGGCGGATGCCGTCGCCGTCACATCGACCCGCCTCATCCTGGCGTCCCACCGGACCTTGCTCGCCCGGGCGCACGATTCACGGTAGAATCCGGTCATTCTGATGATAGTGACTGTACCGAGGAGGCCTTCTGACCACCCAGGGCATCATCACCATGGCCGTGGTTCTCGTGTTCGTCTGGGGCGGCTTCGCCCTTTTCGTGACCGCAGCCGTGAAACGTGAAAGAAAGAAGGCGGCCGAGCGAGACCCGGCCGCCGGCGATTGGAGGAACTGATCATGCGTTCGATCGGAAACGTACCGATCGCGGCCGTCGTGCTGGCCGCGTTTCTGCCCGTGGGGTGTGCGGGCGAGGCCGACATCGAGCCCACCAGCTCCGAGTCCGGCGGGGAAATGAGGGCTCGGCTCGAGCAGTTCGCGCCGGTTACTCTCGGTTTTGACGAGACTCTGCTCGACGCAGACCAGCGCCGGGTGGTGAAGGAGCTAGTGGAGGCATCGCGACACCTCGACGACATCTTCAAGGTACAGGCCTGGCGTGGGAACGCCGGCTGGGCGGACCTCGTCCCTTCAGGGGATGATCCGGAGTCGGTGGCAACGCGCGAATACTACGACATCATGTACGGCCCGTGGGACCGCCTGACCGGCGAGGAGGCGTTCGTCGAGGGAGTCGGACACAAACCGCACGGCGCCGGCTTCTACCCCGAGGACATGACCCGAGAGGAGTTCGAGGAGTGGATCGCCGCGAACCCGGATGACGAAGCGGCCTTCAAGTCCGAAACCACCGTTATCCATCGCACGGAAGAGGGTGAGCTGGTCTCCGTACCCTATCGGGTGGTTTACGCCGAGCAGCTCCAGGCCGCCTCCGAGAACCTGCTTGCGGCCGCGGAGCGGGCCAACAATCCGTCTCTCAAGCGATTCCTTGAACTGAGAGCCGGCGCACTCCTGTCGGACGAATTCTACGACAGCGAAGTCGCATGGATGAGGCTTTCCGACAACCTGATCGAGCCCACCCTCGGTCCGTACGAGAATTATGAGGACGGCCTTTACGGCTACAAGATCTCGTACGAGTCGTTCATCGGCCTGAAGGATCCAGAGGAAGGCGAACGACTGGCCGGGCTGGTCGACAACCTGCCCGCCCTCGAGGCAGCGCTTCCCATACCCGACGAGCACAAGTACCTGGACCGTTCGTTCGAGTCACCAATCTCGGTGGTCACGCTGATCTACGCCGGGGGTGAGACGCGGGCCGGAATCCAGACCATCGCGTTCAACCTCCCCAACGACCCTCGCGTGCGGGAGGGCGAAGGGTCGAAGAAGGTCATGCTCAGGAACGTCATCGACGCCAAGTTCGAGACCAACCTGAAGCCGATCGCCGAACAGGTCCTGGTTCCCGACCAGGCCGCCAAGATCTCCGTGAACCCCTATTTCACACGCGTGCTGATGCACGAGCTGGCGCATGGACTGGGCCCGGATTACGTGACCGGGCAGCCCGACCTCACCACGCGCCAGGCGCTGAAGGACCGCTATGCGGCCATGGAAGAGGCAAAGGCCGACGCGGTGGGCACGAACAGCTTGCGGGTGCTGGCCGCGAAAGGCGTGTACGACGACGCATTCCTCGAGGAAGTGTACATCGATCACGTGGCGGACATGTTCCGTTGTGTTCGGTTCGGAATCACCGAGGCGCACGGCCTGGGCTGCCTGACGCAGTTCAATTTCCTGTACAATCGCGGAGCCATCACCTACGACGAGGCGACCGGCCTTTTCGCGGCCGACCTCGAGATCATCCCGGTCGCGATCGCCGAGATGGCGCACGTCTACCTGATGATGCAGGCCACCGGAGACTACGACGGAGCGGGTGCCTTCATCGAGCGCTATGGCCAGATTTCGCCCGAAATGCAGGGCGCGCTCGATCGCCTGGCAGAGACTGTACCGGTGGACATAAGGCCGAGCTACGCGGTCGAGGAGATGATGGCGAACTGGTAATCGGCACGGAGGACATCAGCGCTCCCCAACAGGATCGAGTGCCGGCGTCCTTCCATTCGTACAGGCCATTTGTGTAGCTTGGGGCGCTCTCGAATACAGCTCTCGCAGGAGGAATCCATGAGCGTTCCGAGCCCCACTCGTATCGTTGCCGTATCCGTTGCCTTGATATTTTGCCTGTCCAGCACGGCGGAAGCTCAGATCAGTCGGCTGAAGAAGGCTGCCGCCGACGCGGCTGAGCGTGAGACCGCTAACCAGGTCGATCGCATGGTCACCGAGGCCGTCCAGTGCGCGTTCGACGATCCCCGCTGCATAGAGGAAGCCGAGAAATCCGGCAAGCCCGTCGTGCTCATCGACAGTGAGGGCCGCGTCATCACGGACGATGAGGGCAGGCCCGTCACGGACCCGGCAAAGGCCGGAGCCCAGACTGGAGGCGCCACGACCGCCGACGCCCCGCAGAAGCCTGGGGAAGGTGTGTGGGCGAACTACGACTTCGTTCCCGGCGAGAAGGTCCTGTACGTCGATGACTTCTCGTCCGACCGCGTGGGTGACTTTCCGCAGCGGCTGGAGTGGATGCGCGGCAACATGGAAATCGTGGAGTGGGAGGGGCGCAAGCTCCTCCGCACGACCGGCG
>CAYWLF010000138.1:0-6675 GCA_964458875.1 uncultured Gemmatimonadota bacterium | reverse complement strand
GGGAGACCAATGGGGAACGTCCCCTCCGACAAAAATGAGTGGGCGCTGATTCTGGGAGGCTCGAGTGGATTCGGGCTGGCCACGGCGCACAAGCTCTCCGAGAACGGCCTGAACATCTGCGTCGTCCACCGGGACCGACGTGGAGCGATGAGCCGTATCGAGCCGGAGTTCGAGAAGATCCGCGTGCGCGGCGTCGATCTCCTGACGTTCAACCAGGACGCGTTGGCGGACGACAGCCGGACCGAGATTCTGGACGCCCTGGCCGAACGCCTCGCGGTCGACGGCGGACGACTGCGACTGCTTCTCCACTCCATCGCGTTCGGGAACCTCAAGCTCATCGGACCGGAAGCGCCTTCCGACGACGCGCATCGCATCGCGTTCGCGCGTGAACTGGGGGTCGAGGAAGATCGCCTGGCCGACGCCGCCGACCGGAGCTTCGCCGAGGGCGTGGACGGGGTGCAGGGACTCACTTCCCCTCCCGCCTATGCCCAGGACCTGTTCCTCGAGGACGAAGACATGGTGCGCACCATCTACGCGATGGGCACCAGCCTTCTTACCTGGACGCAGGACGTGCTGGGCCGCAGACTGTTCGCGCCCGACGCCCGCGTGCTGGGAATGACCAGCGAGGGCAACGAGGTGGCCTGGAAAGGATACGCCGCCGTCGCCGCGGCCAAGGTGGCCCTCGAGTCCGTTTCGCGCTCCATCGCCGTGGAGATGGCCCATTTCGGCCTGCGATCGAACATCGTCCAGGCCGGCGTGACCGACACGCCGGCCCTGAGGCTCATCCCCGGCAACGACCATCTCAAGGCGCAAGCCCGCAGCCGAAACCCGTTCGGGCGGCTCACGACTCCAGAGGACGTGGCGAACGTGATCTACCTTCTGTCCCTTCCCGAAGCGGCCTGGATCAACGGAGCGATCATCCGGGTGGACGGTGGCGAGCACATCTCGGGGCTGACGCGATGAGTCTGTATCTGCACGGACTGGGTCACTTCCATCCCGAGAACGAGATCACGAACCAGTTCCTGACCGACCTGGACATAGGGACGAACCAGGAGTGGATCGAGGAGCGGGTCGGCATCGACGCGCGGCGGACCGTCCTCCCGCTGGACTATATCCGCGAGACACGCAACCTGGATCCCACGGTGGCCCTCGAAGCGGCCCTGTACACCCACGCTGAGACGGGACGGCGGGCGGCGGAGATGGCGTTGGAGCGGGCCGGGCTGAAGCGAGCGGACATCGGCATGCTCATCGCCGGTTCCTGCTCGCCCGACATGATGTCTCCGGCAGACGCCTGCACCATAGCCGCGGCGCTGGAGATGGAGGTCCCGTCGTTCGATGTGAACTCGGCCTGCACCAGTTTCCACGTGGCGCTTTACATGCTGTCGATGATGAGGCCCGAGGGTCTGCCCGACTACATCCTGGTGGTCACGCCAGAGAGCCTGACGACGGCCGTGGACTACACGGACCGGTCCGCGGCCGTGCTGTGGGGCGACGGGACGTCGGCTGCGGTAGTGTCGACTCGCGTGCCGTCCCCGATCGAGATCCTGGGGAACAGCCTCGAGTCCAGCCCGGCCGGCCACGACAAGGTCATCGTCCCCTCGTTCGGCCACTTCTGGCAGGAAGGCCGGACCGTGCAGATGTTCGCCATCAAGAAGACGATCCGTATCCTGCGTCGACTCCAGAAGACCTACGACGACCCGGACCGCAGGTTCCACTTCGTGGGACACCAGGCCAACCTGCGGATGCTGGAGGCGGTGTGCCGCCAGTGCGACATCGACGACGATCGACACTACCACAACGTCATCAACTTCGGGAATACCGGCGCGGCCGGCGCTCCCGCCGTGATTTCCATGAACTGGGACCACTGGTCCGCCGGTGACGACATCGCGGTCGTCGGCGTAGGCTCCGGGCTGTCCTGGGCGGGCCACGTGCTGCGGTTCGGGGAGACACCATGAAATACACCGAGTTCAGGGAGCGCTCACACTTCTCCCGGGAGGAGGTCCTCTCCCTGGCCTACGGTCGACTTGTCGAGGACGCCCCGGACGAGTTCAAGGCCCGATTCCCTCTCCCGCCCATGTTGATGGTGGACCGGGTGACGGAGATCAGCCGCAGGGGTGCCAGGGGACGGATCGTAGCCGAACGCGACGTGCGCGTAGACGACTGGTTCTTCCACTGCCACTTTCTCGGTGATCCGGTGCAGCCGGGCTGTCTCGGGGTGGACGCGATCTGGCAGCTGATCGGCATGTACTGCGCGTGGAACGGGGCTCTGGGCACCGGGAGGGCGCTGGGATGCCAGGAGGTCGAGTTCTTCGGTCAGATAAGGCCGTACGACGCAACCGTCCGGTACGAGATCAACATCGTACGCTACCAGGAACTCCCGACGTCGGGTTCGTCGGTAGCGCTCGGCGACGCGAAGGTGCTGGTGGATGACCAGGAGATCTACGAGATCAAGCGGGCCAAGGTCGGGGTCTTCCGCGAGATCGACTATCCCGACTATCCGCGGCCTTCGCGGCACTCTCGGGGCGGAAGGCTTGGAGAATGACGGGCACCGCGCTTCCTCCCGGGGAGATCCTGGCGCTGCTCCCCCAGCAGGAGCCGTTCCGTTTCGTCGATGAGATCCTGGAGGTCTCGAAGCGTCACATCGTGGCACGTTACACGTTCCCACCCGAACTGGAGTTCTACCGGGGCCACTTCCCGGGCAATCCGGTGACACCCGGAGTGATCCTGCTCGAGTGCATCGCACAGGTGGGCGTGGTCGCCCTCGGCATCTATCTTGTTGCGCTCGAGGGAGGCCTCGAGGCCGTCGACAGCAGGTTGAGCCTCTTCGCCGATGCGGACGTCGATTTCTCGGGCGTGGTGAGACCCGGCGATCGGGTCACCGTGTCCGCGAAGAAGAAGTTCTTCCGGCGCGGAAAGCTCCGCTCGGAGGCCGAAATGCACCTGGACGATGGCACCATGGTTTGTTCCGCCACGATTTCCGGCATCGCAGTGCCGAGGTGAGAAGCGTATGAGACGCCGTGTCGTCATCACTGGAATGGGCGTGGTCGCGCCAAACGCGGTCGGCCTCGATGCCTACGAACGGGCTCTCCGAAGCGGGACGTCCGGGATCCGACACATTCCGATCCTGGACGAGCTCAAGTTCGGTTGCCGGGTGGCGGGGGTCCCGCAGGGCGTGGACGACATCGTCGAGGATTATTTCGACGAGGACGAACTCCTCGCCATGAATTCGAGCCACCGTTTCGGCTGCCTGGCCGCGGTGGACGCATGGACGGATGCGGGTTTCGAGCGACCGGCACACGATGACGATCGGGTCCACTGGGAGGCCGGCGCCGTGATCGGAACCGGCATCGGCGGCATCGACACGATCGGCGAGCGAGTCGTTCCCATGGTGGACGGCGGGCGGGTCCGCCGCCTCGGCAGCACGATGGTCGAGCAGGTCATGGGCAGCGGCGTATCGGCACGGGTGTCCGGAATGCTGGCCCTCGGCAACCAGGTGACAGCCAATTCCAGCGCGTGCAGCACCGGCACCGAGGCGATCATCGAAGGCGCCATGCGTATCCGGTCTGGACTGGCCGACCGGATGCTGTGCGGTGGAACCGAGGGCGCCAGCCATTACATCTGGGCGGGCTTCGACTCCATGCGGGTCCTGTGCCGGAACCACAACGACGAGCCGGAGAAAGCCTCACGTCCTCTGAGCGCGTCGGCCGGCGGCTTCATCCCCGGCAGCGGAGCCGGCGTCCTCCATTTGGAGAGCCTCGAGAGTGCCCAGGAACGAGGAACCCGGATCTACGCCGAGGTGATGGGCGGAGCCCTGAACTGCGGCGGACATCGGAGCGGCGGAAGCATGACGGCCCCCAACCCGGTCAGCGTGCGCCGGTGCATCGGGCAGGCGATCGCCGACGGCGGGATCGACCGGGAGGAAATCGACGTCATCAACGGACACCTCACGGCGACCGGGGCCGACGCGAACGAGGTGGCCGCGTGGGCCGACGCCCTGGAGGCGACCCCCGAGACCTTCCCCGTGATCAACTCGACGAAGTCCATGATCGGCCACGGCCTGGGAGCGGCGGGAGCCCTGGAGTCTGTCGGGTGTATCCTGATGCTGCGCGGCGGATTTGCGCACCCCTCGCTCAATTGCGAGGACGTACACCCGAGAATAGAGGCCTTCGCCGGATCGATTCCGCATGAGGCGCGGGAGATGCCGGGGCTGCGCACGATCATCAAGTCAGGGTTCGGCTTTGGCGATGTGAACGCGTGCGTTATCTTCCGTCGATGGGCCGAGTAGTGTATTAGTTAGGCACAGAGGCGTTTACCACCGAACGGGGAGAGAGCCGGATGTCGAGAGATGAGACCTTTGGTAAGGTCATGGATATCATCGGGCGCTACGCCAAGAACAAGGATGCCATCGACGGGGCGACCGAGGACACCAATATCCTCGAAGACCTCAAGGTGAATTCGGCCCGATTGGTGGACGTCATCCTCGACTTCGAGGATGAGTTCGACATCGAGGTCGATGATGAAGACGCTGACGCCGTGAACACGGTCGGCGACGCCGTCACGCTCATCGAAGCCAAGCTTGCCTGAGCACGGCGATCCGGTGACTGAGTCTATCCCCCGGCGTACCCGGCTGGCCCTCTGGGTCCAGCGCGAGGTGGGGCGGGTCACCTCCTTCTTCTGGATTCCGGCCAGCGCGTTCGCCATGCGCTACGTCATGGGCTATCGAATCAAGAACGCGGCCCGCCTCCGCAAGCGCTTCCGGGCACTCGTGGCGGAGAGCGACGAGCCCATCCTGATCTGCGCGAACCACCTGACGATGGTGGATTCGATGCTGGTGGCGTGGGCGCTCGGCGGAACCTGGTGGTACATCTTCCACTACCGCCGCATGCCATGGAACCTGCCGGAGTATAGGAACTTCGCCTCCCTGTGGTTCGGGCACGCGGCCGTCTGGCTCACCAAGTGCATCCCGATCCGGCGAGGCGGGCGCAGAGAGCACGTCTCGGGCGTTCTCAAGCGAGTGAAGTACCTGCTGTCCCGTGGCGAGACAGCCCTGATCTTCGCGGAAGGCGGACGCAGCCGCACGGGCCGCGTGCAACTCGACTCGATCGCCCACGGCATGGGACGCATCGCGAGCAACGTGCGCAACTGCCGCGCCCTGGTCGTCTACCTGCGAGGTGACCGTCAGCGGACCTGGTCCACTGTCCCCGCAATGGGAGACTCCTTCTACGTCGATTTCGAGGTCCTCCGACCTCACTCCGAGCGCACGGGGATGCGCCGCTCGCGCGAGTTCGCCCAGCAGATCGCGCAGCGCCTGGTCCGCATGGAAGAGAAGTACTTTGCTCGTCGGAAATGACGTAGTCGACCTCCGGGATCCGGAGAACCAGCCAGAGGCGATCCACCCCCGTTTCGATGATCGCGTCTTTACCTGGACCGAACGGGCGCGAATCCTCGCCTCCGGTTCACCCCACCGCATGCGCTGGGCCCTGTGGGCCGCTAAGGAGAGCGCCTACAAGGTGGCGCGGAAGCTCGACACCCGGGTGTACTTCTCACCGCGAGCCTTCACCGTACGGATTCCGGGCGGAGAGACGGAAAGCCCGCACCCGTACCTGGCCGAGGTCAGCCACCCCACAGGCCAATTCCAGGTGTGCCTCGAGGCCACGGACGAATGGGTGCACGCCGTGGCGTCGGTATCCGGGTCGGGCGTGGCGAAGGCCAATTGGCAGCTCCGATCGATGGGCCGCGAAGCCGCCCGCCGTCTTCCGGGCCTGGAGGCCAGTGCACGCGTGAGGAAACTCGCCCGGTCGGCGATCGCCTCGGCCCTCTCCGCGGTTCCCTCCGAGATCGTCATCGCGGCGGCCGCCAAGCGAATACCGCAGGTGACGTGGCGAGGGCGGAGTCTGCCGGTGGACCTTTCGTTTTCCCACCACGGTCGGTTCGTCGCCTGCGCCTGGGGGCGGATCACCCGCTAGGGATCGGATGCGCTGTCGACGCCGACGGCCATTCCACGCGCATGCCCACACGACGAGCGCTACCGCAACTCGATGGAGGACCGGGTCGCCATGCATATCGATCTTACCGGTAAGACGGTCCTCGTCACCGGGGCGAGCCGGGGCATAGGACGCTCGCTGGCCGAGGGGCTGGCCGGGGCCGGGGCCACCGTGGCCGCGCATTGCAACCAGAGCCGCGCCGCAGCCGAAGGCCTGGCTGAGACCATCGGGCACGACGCTCGCGCCTTCCAGGCCGACCTTGCTGAACCGGATTCGTGCGGGCGCCTGTTCGACGAGGTCGTCGGGACCTACGAACGCCTCGACGTGCTCATCAACAACGCCGGCATCGCGCTGAAGATTCCGTCTGACGCAGCGATGGATGACTGGCGCCAGGCCTGGGACTTGACGATGGCCGTCAACCTGCGCGCCGTCGAGCTGCTGAGCCGCCTCGCGGTGCATCATTTTCAGAAACATGACGGTGGACGGATCATCAACATCGCATCGCGCGCGGCCTTCCGGGGCGATACTCCCGAGTACATGACTTACGCGGCGTCCAAGGGTGGAGTGGTGGCCCTTACCCGCAGCATCGCGCGCGGTTTCGGGAAAGCGGGCATTTGCGCCTTTGTGCTCGCGCCTGGTTTCGTCCGCACCGAGATGGCCGAGGACGCCATCGCCGAGTACGGTGAGGACC
>CAYWLF010000137.1:0-6694 GCA_964458875.1 uncultured Gemmatimonadota bacterium | reverse complement strand
CGCTCATTCCTTTTCGAGCCACCGGATCTTCTGAGCAAGGTTTCGTGCAAAAGATGGTGTGTACGCGCGAAGTCGAGTGAATGCGGTGTGGAGAACACGCCACACCCGTCAACTCAGCGACCGCCGCAAATTCAGTCAAGACAGTCGGTTACGGACCGCAAACCGGAAGAGCGCGCGGTGGCATCATGGTTGCACCTATTCGGGGCCGGTGCGGTGCGTTTCGCACGTGCGCGAGGCGCTCTCGGGTCCGTGAACGAACAGAGGTGACCGAGAATGAAGAGTGTGAAGACATGGGCTGGAACCGAGTACACGTCGTCCCTGCGAAACGAGCGGGGATCCGTGTTGCTCATCGTCCTCGTGACCCTCGTGGGGATCACGGCCCTGGCGGCCGCGGGACTGGTGATTACGGACACGGAACTGCGTTCCAGCGAGAACCAGGAGGCAGGGACTACCGCTTTCTACATAGCGGACGCCGGTCTGCAGCAATACCTCGGCACGCGGGACACGGCAACAACCACCGACACCCTCACGTATGCTGTCGGGTCCACGATCGTGCAGGGCGAGAAGTTGTTGGATATGCCGACCACGAACGGCGACCACGTCCTGTACCGGGTGCGGTCCATCTCCTCGTACGCACCTCCCGAGGGTGGGTCCGCATCGAGAACCGTGTCGCGCCTCGCCATATACAGCGACGGTTCGATCGTCGCCAAGGCCTCGTTCGCCTCGGGCACGGGTCTCTTGAAGACGGGCAACGCGGGCACCCTGTCCGGGTTCGACCAGGCGCCCGGCGGCAACCCGGCCTGCCCTAACTCACCGAAGCCGGACGTGGCCGGCGTGGCGGTGCCGCCAGGCGGCTACGTCCAGAGTGGTGGGGGGCCAGGGGCCCTGGTACCCGACGGAGACCCTCCTGTCTATGAGGCACCGTCTTCGATCGATCTGCTTGAGTCCACCGGAGTTCCGTGGGACCGAATCGTGAACGAGGGCCTCCTGGTTCCCGACTACACGGTCCCTCCCGACGCCTGGCCCAACTTCGCCTCGCTACCAGCCGACGAGTGGCCCACGGTCTATGTCACTGGCAGTGTCACGGTCGGACCGTCCGAAAGTGGCCGAGGCACGCTGATCGTGCGCCATAACATCGATATGAACGGGAGCTTCGATTGGGACGGTCTCGTACTGGTAGGCGGCTACCTGACCAGCAATGGATTCCAGACCGTGCAGGGCGCGACCATAACCGGCCTGAACGAACTCCTTGGGGAAACGGTGCCGTCCTCCGATCTGGGTAACGGCAACAAGGTGTTCGAATACGATTCCTGCAAGATGAAGATGGCCATGCAGGCGGCTTTCGGAGGCCTGTCCGAGATCCCCGGCAGTTGGTCCGAGCGCTGGCAGTAACGAGCGAACACCGGCAATAGGTCAAGCGAATGCGGCGCCCGTCGATTCAGATCGGGCGTCGCCACCCTTCCTGGATCACTCCTTCGATACCCATGCACTGAAGCGGCCTGACGAGCGCCAGCTCTGAGGGACGTGGTGCGCCGGATGGTGAAGGGTGAGCTTGCGCCGGATCGGCGGTCGGGGGGATATCGGCGTGCGACTCTCATCCCGGAGAGGCTGAGAGAAGTGCCAGGGCTACCGAGCGCCGCCCCGCAGGCTTCAGTTCCGGAAGGGAATGTCGAACTGCAGGTCCCGCTGCACGTTGAACCGGTTCGCGCCATCGCCCACGGCCGTGGCGGTGAGACGGATCGCGACCACTTCGTCGAGCTGCGGGTTGGGGACGCTGTTCCGGATCGTGCCGTCATCCATGACGTAGCTAAACGCGGCGGTGTCTTCGAAGGGGCCCACGAGTTCCTGGGAGCCGCGCCACAGAGCGGTGCGGGTCCCAAAGAACGACGAGGCCCTGAAGTGGTAGGACAGGCGGCTGTAGAATCGAACAATCGATCCCCGATTCGGCACTCCGCCCGTGAAATTCCCACCCCAACCGGAAAGGGTGGCGAACGTATTGTCCGGACTCGATGAGGGGGAGCCGTTCGCCACGCACACAGCCTTCGGCCCCGAACCCGTCGCCGCCGTCGAGGGAACGAAGGAATCGGCGTATTCGAAGGTCTCCTCGTACGGATCGGAATAGGCGGTCCCGACGAATCCTCCTTCGAGCCCCCACGCCGCAACCGTGTCATAGACCATCAGGGTCGCCTGGTCCGCGGCGACGGAGTCGCAGACGATCGCACGCATGATGTCGAATCTCACGGCGACCGAGTCGGACTGAGCCGCGAGAAGGTCTAAATTCGAAGCCATCCGCAGCTCAGAGGACACCAGGTCGAAGGTGGCACGGTTGCTCTGTTCCGCCCAGATCTGGTCATCCGTACGCTCGAAGAACCTGCTCTGACCCAGCATCAGGGAGAGCATCGCCGACGCCAGCAAGCCGCCGATCATGGCCGTGACCAGCAGCTCGACAAGGGTGAACCCGGCTTCTGACTTGATCCGATTCATGCTTGGCGGTCTCCTCACGGACTCGGTGGCGGATCGGGGAGCGGCAATGGTTTGTACAAACGGGTCCTGTACACGATGGTGTCGGCGGTTCCGACGCCAGGCACGACAATCGTGACCCGCTTGACTCTGGATGTTACCGTGGACACGCTGATCGTCACAGGGAAGTCCTTGCCCGCCACGGTTGCCGTATCCACACCGCTCACTGCCGACCACCAACCTTCCGTCTGGATCTCCTCCAACACGATCTGCGCCGCAGCGGACTGCTGGGTTCGCCATGTGGCGATCCGCGCCTGACTTGCCGAAGCCGATGTAAGCCCGGCGACGGCCACCAGCCCAATCACGAAGATCGAGAGGGCGATCAACGTTTCTACAAGCCCGAAGCCGCTCTCATCTTCGAGACGGGCCAGCAATCGCGAGGTCACAGTCATCCCGGGCCTCAATTCGTGATGATCCGGTGACGACCAAGACCGTTCACGACGACAGTCTTGGAGCCCCTGTCGGTACCCACAACGACCAGGGCAAACGCCGATACGAGCATGCCGCGCGCATCGAAGGTGAGGGAATCCCCAGAGGCGACTACATTGAGTGAACCGAGTGGGAAGTCCGAGTCCCCGTCGAACCAGCGTGTTTTCAGTACGTTGCCGGCCGCGTCCCGGATTTCATAGCTCTGGTTCGCCTCGTCGGCCACCAGGGACACGTTGCCGCGCTCGCGGATCGCGTAGGTCCGGGTCAGCGCCGCATCGGCCGCGACTACCTGCGCCGCGCGGTTGAGGATGGTGCGCTGTCTGAAGTCACGATATGACGTATTGGCGATCAGACCGACGACACTCATGATCGTGATGCCGATCAGCAGCTCGACCAGGGTGAATCCTGTCTGATTGTCCTTGCGAAACCGGTTCATGAGATCCGTTCGTATGTCATCACGGGTTGGGTCGGGCATCGGGCCCGCCTCATCCTTGCGCACCTAGAAGGAGCAATTCGTGGACCACCCGCGGATCGGCCTCTCCGCGACCATCAATCCTGGAGCGTTGAACGAACACTGAAGCGATCGAGTGGTCGTAACGCGCATATTAACAACCTGTTACGAAGTTGGCGCCAGGCAACGGCATCGGTTAATCCGTAGAAATCCCGAAGACGCGGCTCCCTGGACCGATTCCGGGCGTGGTGGCAGATTTCCGCAGGGTGCAAGATCTTCATGGAGTTTCCCAGCAGGGAATTCAAAATGGAGGAGCGGCTATGGAATGGTTGGCTCGCGGGACCTTTGCGGTTTTGCTTGCGCTATCGGTAGCAGCCTGTGACGAGGGCGACGGGGACGACTTGAGCCCCGAGATCGAGTCGGAGGTGCTCGCAATCGGCGCACCCGCCACCGACGCCCTCCTGGGGGCTCTCATCGCTCGCCTTTCCAGTGCGATCACGTACGAGGGACCCGCCGGTGCCGTGGAGTTCTGTTCGACCCATGCCCTCGACCTGACAGCGGGTATCGCGCTCGAGCAGGGTCTCGACATCAAGCGAACGTCGATGCGGTACCGGAATCCGGCCAACGCGCCGGACGAGGCGGAGACCGAAGCGCTCAAACACTTCGAGTCAGTCCTGGCCGAGACCGGCAAACTGCCGGTGGACTGGGTGCAGAGAGCCGGACGGGACGAGTATCGCTACTATCGAGCCCTCACCGTGGCCCCGCCGTGCATCCAGTGTCACGGTGCGACCGACGAGATCGATGCCGCGGTCCAGGCGATCCTGGACGAACGATACCCGGGAGACCTGGCCACCGACTACGCGGTGGGAGACTTCAGAGGCCTGGTACGGGTTTCGATCCCGGCAGACCGGGTGGAAGGGTCGGGAAGCTAGCATGCATAAGCCAGACGTCGGAGCCCTGAATCCTCCGGACCGAATCCTGATGGGGCCGGGCCCCAGCGATGTACATCCGCGTGTGCTGCGGGCCATGGCCACGCCGCTCATCGGACATCTCGATCCGGCATTCATCGAGATCATGCAGGAGGTGCAGGCGCTTCTCCGGTACACGTTCCGAACGGAGAACCGGTGGACGATTCCGGTGAGCGGAACAGGCTCGGCAGCGATGGAAGCCGCGTTCGCCAACCTCATCGAGCCCGGTGATGTGGTCATGGTGCCCACCAACGGTTACTTCGGCGCCCGCATGGACAGCATGGCTCGGCGTGCCGGAGGCCAGGTGGTACACGTGCATGCGCCGTGGGGAGAGCCGCTGGACCCCGATGACGTGAGATCTGCGTTTGAGGAGCACCGGCCATGCGTGTTCGGCTTCGTGCACGCGGAAACGAGCACCGGTGCTCTGCAGCCGCACGTGCCCGAACTCACGGCGATCGCACACGAGCACGGCGCGCTGATCATCGCGGACACGGTCACATCGCTTGGCGGTGTCGAGCTCCGGGTGGACGAGTGGGATATCGACGTCGCGTACTCCGGTGGCCAGAAGTGCCTGTCCTGTCCGCCCGGTGCGAGCCCGCTGACCCTGAACGACAGGGCATTCGAGAAAGTGCGAAATCGCACCGAGGTGGTTCGAAGCTGGTACCTGGACGTAGGGCTTCTTGAGAGCTACTGGGGTGACGATCGCTCGTACCACCACACGGCGCCGATCACAGCCATCTACGGCCTTCGCGAGGCGTTGAGGCTGGTCGCAGAGGAAGGGATCGAGGAACGCTGGGCGCGCCACCTGCGCATCGCCGGAGCCCTGAAGGCGGGGGTCGAGGCGCTGGGTCTCCAGATGAACCCGAAAGACGAGTGCTGGCTCCCGAGCCTGAACGCGGTGCGAATTCCCCCAGGCGTGGACGCGAAGGCCCTGTGCCGGCACATCCTCGCCACCCACGCGATCGAGATCGCCGGCGGACTCGGCGACCTGGCTGGCAAGATCATCCGCATCGGCTGCATGGGTCACTCGGCGCAGCCCCGCAACGTGCTGAACCTGTTGCCGGCGCTGGCCGATGGCTTTTCTCGGCAGGGGGTCGAGCTGGACGTTGCGGCGGGACTCGCAGCAGCAGCCGGAATGCTGGAAGGAGCGTGAACGGGGCGCCGTGACCCGGTCCTGGGACGTGCCGGAAGTACAGATCGCAGGTGCTGACGACCGCCGACTCTGGCGCCTGGCGCTCGGCGCCGTCGTGGCGGCTACCGTGGTTCGCCTGGTGTTTGCCGGCCTGGTCCCCTTGCTCCCCGATGAGACGTACTACTGGGAGTGGTCGCGCCGGCCGGCTGCGTCGTATTTCGATCATCCGCCCGGGATATCCGCGGTCATCGCGTTCGGCACCTCGTTGCTCGGCAACACCCGCCTCGGGGTGCGCTTCGGGTCCGTTCTCCTGAGCCTGATGGGCTCCCTGGCTGCCGTCTCGCTCGCGCGCCGGCTGGGGGGCGGACGGGCCGCGCTGACCGCCGCGCTCGCCCTGGCCGTGGTGCCCATGGCCGCCGCCGGCTTGCTCCTCGCCACCCCCGACGCTCCGCTACTCGCGGCCTTCGCCGTCGCCACCTGGACCCTCGTTCGGGCAGTAGAGGAGCCGCCTGGCAGCATGTCGGAGATCGCCTGGTGGTGCGCCACGGGCCTGGCTCTCGGCGCGGCCCTCCTCTCCAAGTACACGGCCGTGCTGCTCCCGGCCGGTGCCGGTCTTGGCTTCGCGCTCGATCCGCGTCTCCGCCGTCGGCTCTTAACCCCGGGACCGTGGATCGCGGTCGGACTCGGACTGGCGGCGTTCTCTCCCGTCATCATGTGGAACGCCGAACTCGGCTGGCCTTCCTTCGCATTTCAGCTCGATCACGGGCTCGGAGGTGGCGGGTCAGAGGCCGGGCTCATCCGGCAGGGCCTCGGGGCCATGAACCGGCTGCTCGAGTACCTGGGCGGACAACTCGGACTGGTGTCGCCGATCCTGTTCGTGTTGATCGGCATTGCAGCGGTACACGCGCTGCGAAGCGGAGTGAAAGGCGAAGGCGATTCGCGCCGCACGGTCCTGGCCGGCATCGCCTTCGTCGTATTCGGCACTTTCGCCCTGAGCGCTCTCCGGAGGCGTGTCGAGCCTAACTGGCCTGCGCCGGCATACGTCGCCGGGGTCGTCCTGCTCGGCGCGATGGCCTGGCGGCAGCGCGGTGCGAAGTGGCTGAAGTGGGGGATGTGGCTGGGCGCCGGGATGGTCGCGGTCATCTACGTACAGGCGCTGGTTCCGCTGATTCCGATGGATGGCCGTCGTGACCC
>CAYWLF010000136.1:0-6730 GCA_964458875.1 uncultured Gemmatimonadota bacterium | reverse complement strand
GAATGCGGCTGGCGACGCGGATAGCGGTAATGGAGGAAGAGGCCCCTCTCGCGACGGAAGCCGGAGGCCGAGAGGCCCACGTAGATGCGCTCGGTGATTGTGGCTTCGTAGCTGGCGAGGCCGGCCGCCTCCGTCCCTCGCGCCTGCTGAGCCCGCTGGATCATGTACCGGGCCCCCTCGTCAACATACGTGTCGGAGGGGATTGTGTCGGGA
The DNA here is from genome assembly GCA_964458875.1 of uncultured Gemmatimonadota bacterium. Classification (GTDB taxonomy): domain Bacteria; phylum Gemmatimonadota; class Gemmatimonadetes; order Palauibacterales; family Palauibacteraceae; genus Benthicola. Next base: position 6,517 of record CAYWLF010000136.1, on the reverse strand, counting down.
GGTGGAGGAAGGGCGAGGCTGTCGGAAGGCGTGTCGGGCTCCTGGGCCGAGAGCGTCGGTGGCGCGAGGAGGCCACAGCACGCAAGGAGGGCGCAAGCCAGGACCGAAGCAGGATCGTTCAGTTTTCCCGGGAACACGGGCTCTCCGGCTGGTTCGCGGTTATCTTCCGGGGGTCACTACGGCACCCCCCGGCCGACGGTTTCATTCCGCCAGGACGAGGACCCACCATGTCCATGAAGAGCGTGAACCCAGCCACAGGGCAAGTGCTGCAGGAATACGCGACGCCGGGTGAAACTGCACTCGACGATCTCCTGCACCGGGCTGTCGCCACCCAGCCGGGGTTCGCGGATCTGCCCGTCGGCCGGCGAGCGGAGTGGCTTTCGGCGGCGGCTGACCGCCTGCGGGCTCGCCGCGATGAACTCGGACGCCTGATGACCGCCGAGATGGGCAAGACCCTCGCCTCCGCCGTCGCCGAGGTGGACAAGTGCGAATGGGTGTGCCGCTACTATGCGGAGAACGGGGCCGCGTTCCTCGCGGACGAGGTCGTCGAAACGGGAGCCCGCGAGAGCCGCGTGCGGTTCGAGCCGCTGGGAGTAGTGCTCGCGATCATGCCCTGGAACTTCCCCCTCTGGCAGGTATTTCGCTTCGCAGCTCCAGCCCTGATCGCGGGAAACGCCGGCCTCCTCAAGCACGCGTCCAACGTTCCGGGCTGCTCCCTCGCCATCGAGTCGGTGTTCGCGGAGGCAGGCTTTCCCCACGGCGCGTTTCAGTCGCTTCTCATTCCCGCCGCACGGGCCGAGGCGCTGGTGGCTGACGTAAGGATCGCGGCCGTCACCCTCACCGGCAGCGAGCCGGCCGGCCGGGCCGTGGCCCGAGCCGCGGGCCAGCATCTGAAGAAGTCCGTTCTCGAACTCGGGGGGAGCGACCCGTTCATCGTCCTCTCCGATGCCGACATCGAGAGCGCTGTGAAGACAGCCGTGCAGGCGCGCATCATAAACAACGGGCAGTCCTGCATCGCGGCCAAGCGTTTCATAGTGAGCGAGGATGTCGCGCAGGAGTTCGAGACCCGGTTCGTCCACCAGATGGAGTCACTGAATACGGGCGATCCCTTGAATCCAGGCACGGACGTCGGCCCTCTGGCCACCGAGTCGATCCGGTCGGAGTTGCACCGGCAGGTCGTGCAGTCAGTGTCGGCCGGTGCGCGTCTCCGAACCGGCGGGGTTCTGCCGCCGGGAAGGGGGTACTTCTATCCTCCGACGGTCCTGACGGACGTGCCCAGTGATTGCCCGGCGGCGGTCGAGGAGCTGTTCGGACCGGTGGCGCCCGTGTTCAGGGTGGGGTCAGCGGCCGAAGCGCTGGATCTGGCCAACGCCACGGAGTTCGGCCTCGGCGCGGCGGTGTGGACTCGTGACGAGCGCGTCGCGGCAGGGTTCGTCGAAGGTCTCAAGGCCGGGTCGGTGTTCGTCAACGGAATGGTAGCTTCCGATCCCCGGCTGCCGTTCGGCGGCATCAAGCGCTCCGGTTACGGAAGAGAGCTGGGTATCTTCGGCCTGAGAGAGTTCCTCAACGTGAAGACGGTGTGGATCGGTCACTGAGGCTGGAAAGGACGCGGTCCCGGTTGCCGCCCTGCCGTGGAGCGGGCAGGTTGTTATGGGTACGCCATCGGCATCGCCGGACGGCGAGATCAACCCTTTGACACATGGTACGATCGATGACCAGCGAGAAGCTCCAGGAAGCCATCAACGAGCAGATTAAGTACGAACTCTATTCCGCCTACATGTACCTCGCGATGTCCGCCGACTGCTCGGACAGGAACCTCAGTGGATTCGCGAGCTGGATGAGAATGCAAGCGCAGGAGGAAGTCGAGCATGCCATGCGCTTCTATGATTTCCTCATCGAGCGGGGCGGACGCGTTGAACTGCACGGAATCGACAAGCCGCCTTTCGAGTTCGGATCGCCACTCGAGATCATGGAGCAGTCCCTGGAGCACGAACGGTTCGTGACCTCCCGCATCAACGGCCTCTACGACCTCGCCGTTGAAGAGCAGGACCGTCCGGCCCAGATCATGCTACAGTGGTTCATCACCGAGCAGGTCGAGGAAGAGGCGAGCATCGACGAGATCATCCAGCGGATGAAGATGTTCGGAGCCGATGGCGCAGCGCTCTTCATGCTCGACCGGGATCTCGGAGCCCGCGGACCCGAGGAAAGTGGGGAGTAGGATGGTACACTCGCCGGGCCGTCGATTCTCGCGTGCCGTACTCGCGCAGTCTGTGTCCTTGCTCGCCCTGGTCCTCATCGCGGGCTGTGACGTTCGCGACAGGGGCCGGGCGGAACGACCGGCTGACGACGGGACCGCTCACCAGGAATCGACGGTTCCGGCGGACTTCGCCGAGGCGCTCGGCATCGACCTGGCGGAGATGCAGAAGACACCGTCCGGCCTGTACATACAGGACCTCGAAGAGGGACGCGGCCTCGCCGCCCGTTCAGGCCACGTGGTGGTCGTGCACTACACCGGCTGGCTTCCCAATGGGGAACAGTTCGACAGCACGCGCGAGGGGGGAGAGGCCCGCAGTTTTCAGCTCGGGGCCAGGCGGGACGTGATCAACGGCTGGGAAGAGGGCGTCGCCGGTATGCGTATCGGGGGCAAGCGCCGCCTGGTCGTGCCGCCCCACCTCGGATATGGGGCCAGGGGAGTGCCGGGAGCCATTCCGCCCAACGCTACGCTGGTCTACGAGTTCGAGTTGATGGATATCAAAATGTAGAAGAGGTGTCGCGGGCGGACGTGCCGTTCCGGTATCGCGAGTACAGGATTCCGCCCGCGATACTGCCCCCGTACACCACGACGGCGGGATCCCATTGCCCCCAGGCCAGAGCCAGGAGCGGAGCCCCGGCAATCGTAGCCGGGAACAGGACGGATGCCGCCAGGACACCCCACACACCGGCTGCGTCCGCTGCCAGTCGAATCCCCAGTTCAAGACCCGTGTAGGCGGCGGCCGCAAGCCCCAGGGCCGCCAGGGCCCTGATCGCCAGGCGACGATTCTGTGTCATGGCTCCCTCCTTCGCGGGAGGTCGGCTCGGGTCAACTAGTCCCATCGCCCGCTTTCCCGGCGGGAGTCCATGTATCGCAGGATCATGGCCCGTACCACGATTGATTCCATAACACATTGTGGTTTATTACGATAAGACAGATGAGACCCCGGCCGGGGTTTCATCCAGACCCGACACACGTTGCATGACCCGAAGAGATTTTCCGGGTTCGGACCCGGAGAGGTTCAGGACGTCTCTTCGATCTCGGCTTCCCACTCGACGGCCACGGCGTTGGCAAGGCTGGCCGCGGTCGGGCACTTCGACGCGTGCCTCTCCAGGGCTCGATCCACCTTGTCCCGGACGGAAGCCGGAACCGTGAGGCGATACCGAACGACGATCCGCGTCAGGACCGGCAAACCGTCCACCAGCTCGTTCGTCCCCTCCACGTCGGCGACGATGTCTGTGGGGGCCAGAGATATCCCGCGCACCTCCAGTGCGCCATTGAGAGTCCCCAGCATTCAGCCGCCGGTTGCCGCCACGATGTAGTCGACGGGAAGAGGCAGGTTCTTCCCTTCCAACCGGTAATGTTCCTTGATCACCCCGTGCACGCCCATCTCGAAACGTACCCCCGCAGCGATCTCTGCTTCGCGGTGTACGCCGTCGATCTTTCGCACGGTCGCCCGGGCCTCGTAGATCGGACTGCTCATTCGGCTGCGCTCCTGTTCGGTTTCCGCGTCCTGGCGCCGGGCCCCTTCCCCACGGCGGCGCTACCTCCTAAGGTAGCCGTGGACAGGCCGGCGTCGCAGGGGCACCCCGGAAAAGGCGACCCGACGAACTACTTGATGGGAGCTGTCTTGATGTCACCCGATGTATACAAGCTCGTGCACGTGGCAGGAATCCTGATGGTATTCCTTTCGCTGGGGGGACTCGCCCTGTACGGCATCAATGGCGGGACCAGGGAATCCAACGACGCGCGGCGGCTGACGGCAGTGACCTACGGAATCGGACTTCTCCTGATCCTGCTGGGTGGATTCGGGTGGCTGGGAGCGACCGGTGCGATGGGAGCCGGCATGCCAGGCTGGACATGGGCCAAGCTTGGGATCTGGATGGCGATCGGCGGCCTGTTGGCCCTGCCTACCGTGAAGCCCGAGCTGAGCCGCGTGGTCTGGTTCGTCGCCCCCGTCCTTGGCGTGCTGGGGGCCTGGCTGGCCCGCACCAAGCCCTTCTGATCCTGCATGCGTGTCACGGGGCTGTACGTCTATCCGCTGAAGGCGGCCCGGGGCCTGTCCCTGGAGGAGGCGAAGCTCGACGGATTCGGGATCGAGGGTGACCGACGCTGGTGCCTGGTGGGCGACGACGGCCGTGTGATCACTCAGCGCGACTGCCCGGTTCTCGCCACCCTCGAGGTCACCCAGAGCGGCGGAGGCCTCGAAGTGCGCGCAGCGGGAAGGTCTCCCCTGCGGGTCCGCCGCCCGCAGCCTGACCAGGAAGTCCGTCCTGTCGATGTATGGGCGGACCGGACGGAGGGCCTGGCCGCAGGCGCTGAGGCCGATACCTGGCTGGAGGCCCTGGTGGGACGCCCCTGCCGTCTCCTGTTCATGCCGTCGACCACTCGCCGCCAGGTCAGCCGGGCATTCGGGCGACCCGGGGATCTGGTGAGCTTCGCGGACGGATACCCGCTGCTCCTCACGAGCGAGGCGTCGCTGGCCGAACTCAATCGACGCCTCGATACGGACGTGCCCATGGATCGGTTCAGGCCGAATCTGGTGGTCGACGGGAGCGAGCCGTTCGCGGAAGACCAGTGGGCGAAGATCCGGGTCGGGGATACATCATTCCGGGTCGTGAAGCCGTGCGCACGCTGTGTCGTGACGACCACCGATCAGCGCACCGGAATCAGGAACAGGGAACCGCTGCGCACCCTGGCCACTTTCAGACGCGTGGACGACAAGGTCCTGTTCGGTGAGAACCTGATACACGACGGGCCCGGACCGGTGAGTCGAGGAGACCGGGTCGAGGTGCTGGAATGGCGAAGGCCCGGGAGCTGATCCCGGATCTACCTCAGGTGCAGGGATGCTCTGGAAGCTCTACCGGACGCAGCGTGTAGTTTCGCGACTCGAAGGTGGCCCCCGTCGCCCCAAAATACTCCTCCCAGAAGTCCTTTACGCGCTGACTCTGTCCCGTGTCCACCCGGGCACCGATCACGTACACGCACAGGCCGGATAGATCGGGTAGCGTCTCGTTGGCGCGCTGGCTCTCTATCCACCCGGACGAGGGCATCTTTCGCAGGCCCTCCATGTCGATGGTCCGGTTCGACTGCAGCATGTCGGAGAAGACGTAGAGTGTCGCGTCACGTCCCCGCGCCGCCTGGAGATCGGCGGCGACATCATGCAGCGTCGAGAGGATATCCGTGCCATCGATGTTGCCGCGACCGGTGGTATCCGTGAAAGCGACGAGATAGTCCTGAGCGTCCCTCAGGAAACGGGCCCGGGTGACTGAATCCCGCGCCATGGCCTGCTCGGTGAATTGCCGCTGGGGGACGGTCTCAGACCAGCGCTGCGGCGGTTCCTCGAGCGAGAGCTGGAGGAGCTGGTGAGCTGCGATTCGGTCCCCATGATCCAGCTTCCGGATTCGGTCGTTCGTCAGCTGGCGCGCCAGCTCGAGCTGGTGGTGCGAAATGCTCGTCGAGCGGTCGTATACGAAGACGACCAACTGGGGCGTCGATCGCTTGACGACGCCCCCTTCCCCTTCACCGCCCGCGGCGTTGCCCTCCTGCGTGCCGCAGCCCGCGAGCGTCACCGCCCCAAGCAGCGCCAACAACAGCCGGGTCCTTCGGATCACCATGCCGTCGCCTCCTCGGTAAACCTGGCCCGAGTCTTCTCGAAGCTCTCCTGCAAGCCGCGCCGCTCCGCTTCGTAGTCATCCGGATCGCGCATCAGCAGATTGCGCGTATCCCGCTCCTCCAACGCGAGCTGAAGCTCGACCGGGTCCGCGAACGCCTTAATGTCTCGGGCGTCCAGTCCTCGCAGGCGACCGTTCTCCGCCCGGTAGGCCGCGATCGTCGCTTCGAGCTGGCTGGCCAGCGCGGGCGCCTCCCGCAGGGGCGCCTCTGAAAGTAAGCTCGCGAGCTCTCGGATGGTACGCACAGCCTCGCCCATCGCATCGGCGACTCGTTGCTGCGTGGCATCACCGACATTCACCAGCTCGCGACGCTGGCGCTCGAACGGCGTATCGTTGAACCGATCACGCCGCCGATCCCGCATGTGGAAGTAGGCGGCCGATATCGCAACCAGGATCAACGTCGTATTGAGCAGCAGAATCGGGAAGCTCAGGCCGCTCATCGAAGCCGCGTACTCTCGCTGTTCCTTCGCCAGGGCCTCGAGGTCGTCGGCCCGGTTCGCCTGCTCGTTCGCGGCGACCAGGTTGCCATCCACGCGCAGCCAGCTGGCCGTGCGTCGAAGTTCCTCGATCTTGGCGCTGTCCTGGGCGAAAC
>CAYWLF010000135.1:0-6740 GCA_964458875.1 uncultured Gemmatimonadota bacterium | reverse complement strand
GGCGCTCCTCGACGATGCACCCGGCATCGCCGTCGTCGCGCCGCCTGGGATCTGTCCCCGCGGCACTCGTAACGCGACCCGTTGGGATTTCTCTGCGACCTGCTAAGCCCATGCCCCATGCGCTCCTGACCTGCCGCCTGCCCGGACGGGTCCCGTACGTACAGGCGCTCGACATGCAGCGCCGGCTCGCCCGACGACGCATCGAGGGAACGCTCGCGGACGACGTCCTCCTCCTGCTGGAGCATGAGCCCGTCGTAACCCTCGGGCGGGGTTCGCGGGAGGACACCGTTGTCGCCTCGGGCAACGCGCTGGCCGCGCGCGGGATCGAGACAGTCGAGATCGAGCGCGGCGGTGACGTCACGTACCACGGCCCGGGGCAGCTGGTCGGCTACCCGATACTCGACCTCAAGCGTTACAGAACCGACCTCCACTGGTACGTTCGGACGCTGGAGGAGGCGCTCATCGTGGCGCTGGCCGAGCTCGACCTCAATGCGTTCCGGGCCCCCGGGCTGACCGGCGTCTGGGTGGGTCAGGACGGAGATTCCGGAACGACGCCGGTCCGCGTGGCGAGCGGGAAAGTGCGCAAGGTCGCCTCGATCGGAGTCCACGTGAGTCGCTGGGTGACGTGGCACGGGTTCGCGCTCAACGTCACGCGAGAACCGCTGGACAATTTCCGGCACATCGTCCCCTGCGGGATCGATGGCGTCCGCATGACCAGCCTGGCCTCCGAGGGCGCGGTCGCGGACCTGGCGTTGGTGAGCGATTCCGTGCGCCGCGGCTTCGCGCGAGCTTTCGATGCCCGGATCGTCGATCTCGCCCCGGAGGAGATCCTCTCGACGCTCCACGAATACAGCGAGCAGCCCACGGCCGCCACGCCACGGTGAAAGCTAATCTCGCCCTCCTCCTGATCGCTCTCCTGCTCGCGGCGGGCGGCGCGGAGCTGGCGCTTCGCGTGTCAGGGAAGTTCGAGCCACCGGAGTACCCGCCTACCCCCAGCATGCCCGACATGTACGAGTCGAAGCCCGGCTACGGCTACGCCCTGCAGCCCAACCGGACCGGAACGTACGAGTATCCACCCGCCGAGCCGCGCACGATCACCGTGCGGTCGGATGCGTACGGATTTCGCAACACGCACGACATCTCCGAGCTCGATGGTCGTCTCCGCGTTCTCGTCCTCGGCGATTCCTATACGTTCGGAGAGGGCGTGCAGGAGGGCGAGCGGTTCACCGACTACCTGCAGCAGATGGAGCCGGGATGGCGGGTGGACAACATCGGCATTCCGGGATACGGCCCGGATTTGATGCTGTTCGCACTGGAGGCCGTGATTCCCGTGGCCCGACCGGACGTCGTGGTCGTGGTCCTGTTCTTCGACGACTTCCGTCGGGTACGACCCCGTTTCTCCGGCCTCGGTTACGCGAATCCGCGCCTGCAGCTCGAGGAGGGCCGTCTGGTGGAGGTGGAGTTCCCGAAACCGAAGCTGTGGGAACGATCCCACCTGTACAATGCGCTTCAGATCACGCTTTCCGGCAGGATCAATATGCGCGCCCCCCTCACTCAGGAGGAATGGGCACTCAACGAAGCGATCCAGGATAGTCTGATCGCCCTCATCGAGGCTCACGGCGCCACGCCGGTGTACGCGTATCTATCCGGCCCGTGGACCATCCCCGCCCAGCAGCGACGTCGCGACTGGGTGGAACACATCGCCGCGGAACTCGGAGTCGCTTACGTGGATCTGACCGATCCGATACAGTCGGCCGATGTCCCTCAGGTATATCTACCAGACAACGGGCATTACGGGCCCGCCGGCCACGGGATCGTCGCGGACTCTCTGCACACATTCATGCTCGACCGGGTGTCGGACATAGCGGAGGTATCCGGTGACTCGGCGGCCAGTGAGGCATCCACGCCACAAATTTGATCGCGATTCTCCTTGCCTTGCGGCTCCAACTCCACGTTGATCGACCGCAAGAGGCCCGGAGAGCGGCTCGCCTCTTGCAATTGCGCCCTCGTGGAGCGATCTGCAGTGATGAGCGGGGCGCTGCGGACCCAACGATGAAGGCCACAGGGACAAAGACGACGTGGATAGCAGTACATGGATTCTGGGCATATCGGCCTTCTACCATGACAGCGCCGCCTGTCTGCTGCGTGACGGTGAGATCGTCGCTGCCGCGCAGGAGGAGCGTTTCACGCGCAAGAAGGGTGACGCCAGCTATCCGACCCGAGCCGTCGAGTTCTGTCTGGACGAGGCCGGGATCACGGCCGACGAGCTGACATACGTCGGCTTCTATGACAAGCCTCTCCTCAAGTTCGAGCGCATCCTTGAGACGTATCTGGGCGTGGCACCGCGGGGTCTGCGTTCCTTTCTCATGGCCGGTCCGCTGTGGATCAAAGACAAGCTGTACATGGACCGCCAGCTCCGGGATGAGCTCGACTTCGAAGGAGAGGTGCTGTACGCCGAGCACCACGAGTCGCACGCCGCCAGCGCCTTCTTCCCGTCTCCGTTCGAGGAAGCCGCCATCCTCACCATGGACGGCGTCGGCGAGTGGGCCACAGCATCGATCGGAAGAGGATCGGGCAACGACATCGAGATCCTGAGGGAGCTGCACTGGCCCGACTCGCTGGGGCTCCTCTATTCCGCGTTTACGTATTACACCGGATTCAAGGTCAATTCCGGTGAATACAAAGTGATGGGCCTCGCCCCGTACGGAGATCCCAGGTACGTCGACTTGATTCTCAGCGAGCTGATGGAATTGGAAGAGGACGGCTCGTTCCGGCTGAACCAGAAGTACTTCAACTATCTCACCGGGCTCACGATGACGAACGGGGCGTTCGACAAGCTGTTCGGCGGCCCACCCCGCAAGGCTGAGTCGTTGATCACGCAGAAGGAAATGGACCTCGCCCGTTCGGTGCAGGTCGTGTGCGAGGAGATCATGATGCGGATGGCGCGAACCGCTCACGAGCTCACGGGGTCGAAGAACCTTTGTCTGGCCGGTGGTGTGGCGCTCAACTGCGTCGGTAACGGCAAGGTCCTGCGGGACGGTCCGTTCGAGAACATCTGGATTCAGCCGGCGGCCGGCGATGCCGGTGGGGCACTTGGCGTCGCGCAGCTCATCTGGCATCGGCACTGTGAGAAGCCACGCACGGTCGTACCGGGCAAGGATTCGATGAGGGGCGCCTACCTGGGCCCCGGGTTCTCCCCGGCCGAGATTCGCTCCTTCCTCGAATCGGCCCACGCGCCGTACGTGGACCTGGAGGAAGACGAGCTGGTCGAGCGGGTGGCAGAGCTGTTGGACACGGAAAACGTGGTCGGCTGGTTCGACGGACGGATGGAGTTCGGGCCGCGGGCCCTCGGTGGGAGGAGCATCCTGGGTGATCCGCGCAGCCCCAAGATGCAGGAGCAGATGAATCTGAAGATCAAGTTCCGCGAGAGCTTTCGTCCCTTCGCGCCCAGCGTGCTGCGCGAAAGAGTCAGCGATTACTTTGAGCTGGACACCGATTCACCGTACATGCTTCTGGTCGCACCCGTGAAAAAGGAGCGGCAAATCGAGATGAGCGATGAACAGCGCAAGCTGTTCGGAATCGAGCAGCTGAATATTCCACGCTCGGACATCCCCGCGATTACCCACGTCGATTACTCGGCGCGGGTGCAGACGGTGCATGCCGACCAGAGTCCCCACTATCACGCGTTGATCGAGGCGTTCGAACGTCGGACCGGTTGCGGCGTAGTGGTCAATACGTCTTTCAACGTCCGCGGAGAGCCGATCGTCTGCACGCCCCGGGATGCGTACCAGTGCTTTATGCGCACCGACATGGAATACCTGGTTCTATGGCCGTTCCTGCTCGACAAGCGGGAGCAGCCGGAATGGAAAGAGGAGGGGGATTGGAGAGACGAGTTCGAGCTCGACTGACCCCGGCGGAAGGCCGGAAGTTCGGCCTCTCGGTTGGGATCGCGTTCCTCGTCATCGCCTCCATTTCGTGGTGGCGGGGACACGAGACCGTACCGATGGTGCTGGGTGGCATCAGCGCGCTGCTGATTCTCGCCGGACTGCTGATCCCGGGTCGGCTGGGACCGGTGCACCATGCCTGGATGGGCATGGCGCACGCGATCTCCAAGGTTACCACGCCGATCTTCATGAGCATCGTGTTCTTCCTCGTGCTGACGCCCGCCGGCGTGATCCGGCGCCTGGTCAGCCGTAATCCGCTCCATCAACGAAACACGGAGACGGGGTACTGGATTCCGCGGGAGGGCGGTGGGCGGGGCGACATCACTCGCCAGTTCTGATATTTTTCATCGGACAACCAGCAAGACAGGGGACATATGAGCAAGAGTCTCGGTAAAGAGTTGTGGGACTTCATGAGGGTGCGGAAGAAGTGGTGGCTGATGCCGATCGTGCTGGTGCTCTTCATGGTGGGATCGCTATTGGTCTTCGCCCAGGGATCCGCGCTGGCGCCGTTCATCTACACGATCTTCTAGAGCGTCCTTACAGACCTTCCAGATCGGGTTCGCCCGCCCCGAGGCGCCGGCCGCGCCCGGGGCGGTGAGTGCCTCAACCTCCCGCGACCCGGCGGTCGCGCCCGGCCGTTCCCACGCGCAGCGGTCTTTTCGGCCCCATCGCAGCGCCGTATCCTCACTCGGTGATGGCGAGGCATACCCCCAACTGACCCTCGGCAGGAGCAGCATCGTTTGAGCGGCGAAACGGCCGAGCGCGACAAGCCCACGACCCGGCCGGACACACCGAGTGGAGTGGGCAAACGGGCGGCCGCCCGTGTGTGGCGAGCCACTCGGGCCGTTCTCATCACCCTGGCACTCACCCTGGCCGTACTGATCGTGCTCGAGGGCGTGAGTGGAGCCGTCCTGTTCACGCTGGATTCCCTTCAGGCGGATCGGCAGGACACTGCACCGCAGACCAGTAAGTTGGATGCGGAGCTAGGATGGGCGCTTCTGCCCAATGTCGAGATTCCGGCTCTGTGGGGTCCGGGCCGAAGGCTCCACACCAACGGCCAGGCCTTTCGCAGCGACTATGAGATCCTGCTGCAGGAACCGCCGGGGCGCGCACGCCTCATCTGTTCCGGGGACTCTTTCACCTTCGGAGAAGGCGTAGCGAACGAAGACGCTTGGTGCCAGCTACTGGCGTCGATCGATCCCCGGCTCGAAGCCGTCAACCTGGGGCAGCCCGGCTACGGCGTCGGTCAGGCCTTCCTGTGGTTCATGCGCTCGACCGAGACGATCGAGCACAGCTTTCACATCCTCGCCTTCATCACGCTCGACTTCAACCGGATGCGGCGGAGCAGCTTCCGGTTGTGGGAGAAACCGAAGCTCGTCGTGCGGGACGGCGAGCTGGTGATCGCCAACTACCCGGTCGACAGGAACCAGAGGCTCATGAGCTGGCTCGAAGCGCGGCGCAAGATGGGGAAGCGCTTCAACGTGTGGCGTCTGGTGAAGCGGATCGAGGCCTCTCTCGAGGCTGAGGAGCGGGAATCGACTGCCGACGCGAACGACGACGCCGCGCAGGGACGAGACGTTGTTCCACCCCTGCCCGACTCGGCCAGCCGCGCGGTAGCCGCGGCCATCTTCAGCAGGCTGACGGAACGGAATCGGGCCAAGGGCAGCACCCTGGTGCTGGTTCATCTTCCGGGCATGGCGGATCTGGAAGCGGGAGCGCGAATTCCCCTCTACCGGTCCTGGGATCGCTTCCTCACCGAGCAGGCGGCACAGCACGACTACCTGTACATCGACCTCGTGCCCGAGCTCGCAGCGCTGTCCGAAGACGAGCAGTGGCGGCTGTTCATCGCACAGGACTTCGAGGGGTACAGGGGGGCGGCTGGCCACTACAGCGCGTACGGCAACGCGCTGGTGGCCAGGGTATTGTACGATAGGCTCATCCAGATTCCGGCGATCCGGGAGCGGCTTGCAGCGCTGCCGCCTCCCGATGTGGAGTGATGTAGATGGCCCGACTGTTCGACATCCTGGGGCCGACCATGGTCGGTCCGTCCAGCTCCCACACGGCGGGAGCCTGTCGCCTGGGGTTCGTGGTCCAGGCGGTGGCCGGCGGACTGCCCGACCGTGTCCGCATCTGTCTCCACGGCAGCTTTGCCATGACCGGCGAGGGCCATGGGACCAAGCTGGCCATCCTGGGTGGCTTGCTGGGCCTGTTGCCCGACAATCCCCGCATCCGCGAAGCGGAGCGGCTGGCGACGGAAGCCGGGCTCGAGTGGGAGTTCTACACCTGCGATCTGGGTGAGGAAGCCCACCCGAACAGCGCGCGCTTCGATGTGTGGCGAGAGGCCGAGGAGCTGGAGATCATCGGTTCTTCGATCGGTGGCGGCCGCATCCGGATCGAGGAGATCGACAATTTCGCAGTGGACCTGTCCGGCTCGTTCCCGACCATGGTCGTCCTGGCCGACGACATCGCCGGCACGGTGGCCAGGATCACGAGCCTTCTGGCCTCCAGGGACGTTAATCTGGCCACCATGCGAGTGGACCGCACGGGACGGGGCGGCCGAGCGATGATGACCATCGAGACCGATACCGACACGCCCTTCGCGGTCGTCGAAGAGCTGCGGAACGAGAGCTGGGTCCACTGGATTCGAAATGTCCACCAGCTGAACGCTTAGCAGACAGGCTCTTAGCAGACAGGCTCCAAATGATACGTTCAATCGCCGAGTGGTTCGCCGCTGCCGAAGCCGAAGGCCTGGACCTGGCCGATGTGATCCTGAACCGGGAAGTCCAGGAGTCCGGA
>CAYWLF010000134.1:0-6852 GCA_964458875.1 uncultured Gemmatimonadota bacterium | reverse complement strand
CTGGCCCGCCTCCCGGCCCGATCGGCCCAAGCAGTTGCTGGCGCTCGGGAGTACCCGCCCCCTGATCCAGGATACGCTGGAGCGGGCGCAGGCCCTGGTCGGACCCGACCGTGTCCGGGTCGTCGCCAGCGAGCCTCTCATCGCCTCCCTGTGTGCCGCGGCTCCCGGTCTGTCGAGGACCCGTTTCCTCGTGGAGCCGGCGGCAAGGAGCACCGGTCCGGCGCTGGCGTGGGCGGCGTACGAGATCGAGAAGCTCAGTCCCGGGGCCCTGATGATCTCCCTTCACGCCGATCACGTCATTGAGCCTCTATCCGAGTTGGTCGAGACGATCGACCGCGCCATTTCCGCGGCGCGACGTGGTTCCCTCGTGTGCCTGGGGGTCGGGCCCGATCGGCCTGAGACCGGATATGGCTACGTGGAGATCGGGGAGGGCACGGGCGACAGGACGTGGCGAGCTCGCCGCTTCGTCGAGAAACCCGATCTCGAGACCGCCGAGGGCTATCTGGCCGGGGGCGGGTTCTTGTGGAACAGCGGGATCTTCGTCTGGCGGGCCGCCGATCTGCTCGCCGCCATGCGGGAACTCGCGCCCGAGATTTCAAGTGCACTGCCGCTGCTCGATAATGAGGGGCCGGAGGCCTTCTTCGAGGCCGTGGAGCCGGTGAGCATCGACGTCGCCGTCATGGAACGTTCCCCTGCGGTCGAGGTGGCGCTCGCCAGCTTCGCATGGGACGATGTGGGCTCGTGGAACGCCCTCGCCCGTACCCGCACCGGGGACCACGATGGTAACGTGCTCGTGGGGTCCGCGAAGGCTGTCGACTCAGCGCGAAACGTGGTGTGGGCCGAAGAGGGAACGATCGTCCTGTTCGACGTCGAGGACCTCGTCGTCGTGCGCTCCGGCGACGTGACGATGGTTACGCGACGCTCGTCGGCCCCGCAGCTCAAGAAGCTGGTGGGCCGCCTGCGCTCAGGAGACGAGTGAGATGAAACTCTACCTGTTCGACGACCGGGTCGCCGATTCCTGGTACCCGTTCTCGCTCACCCGGCCATGCTCCGAGTTGCTGTACGGCACGTCGCTGCTCAGGGAGCGCCTCGAGCGGTTCGCTGGCCGTCCGGCGACCTCGGTGCTGACCCGGCCGTGGCTCGAGGCCTTCCAGGAAACGGGTGCTCCCACCGTTCTGCGACGTGCCCCCCTACCCGACGACGAGGAACGGCTACTGCTCTCCTCACGATTTGTCCCGTCGGCAGATGCCCGGTTCGAGGGTCGAGGAGAGAGGCCAGTCCTGCTTACGACAGATGAGCTGGTCGTCGGGTGTTATCTGCCGGCAGGTACGGCCGGGCCGGAGCGCGCCTGGTTGGAGAATCCCGACGAGCGAGCCGCGGAAACGACGTGGGACAGGCGAAGCGTAGCTGGCGGTTTCGTGGACACCGCCTGGCGGTTGGTAGCCGAGAATCCCGGCCGCCTCGTGGCGGACCTGGCCCGCGAAGCGGCGAACCGAGGCGGGGTGGAGAGACTACCCGAGGGCACATGGAAGCTGGGCTCGCACTCGCTCATGCTGGGCACCCATGTAGACGTGGAACCTGGCGTCGTGTTTGACACGCGCGATGGCCCGATCCGTCTCGCCGACCAGGCGCAGGTGCGAGCAGGGTGCCGATTGGAGGGACCGCTCTACGTGGGTCCGTCCACCATCCTCCTGGGAGGCGCAATCGGGACGTCGAGCATCGGTCCGGTTTGCCGCCTCAGGGGTGAGATCGAGGAGTCTGCCATCCTCGGCTATACGAACAAGGCGCACGACGGATTTCTCGGGCACGCCTATGTCGGTCGCTGGGTGAACCTCGGCGCCATGACCAGCAACAGTGACCTCAAGAACACGTACGGATCGATTCGAATTGGCGGCCCTGACGGGCCGATCGACACAGGCCTCAGGAAACTGGGATGCCTGCTGGGCGATCACGTCAAGACGGCCATCGGGACCCGCATCAACACCGGTACTGTCGTCGGCGCGGGCTCGAATCTGTTCGGCGATTCCGTGCCCCCCGGTTGGGTGCCAGCGTTTTCCTGGGGATCGAACCCGGGCGGCCCGTCATACGACAGGGATCGATTCCTCTCCCTCGCCCGGCGTGTCTTCGAGCGCCGAGACGTCGAATTCAACGAATCCACGTCGGCGTGGTTGGCCTCTTGCTGGGAAGCAGCGAACAGGGGTGACGCCGTTTGAGAGTCGCGACCCTGGGGAGCGGCAGCCGCGGCAATTCCGTGTTCATCGAATGCGGCCAGACCCGCTTTCTCGTAGATGCCGGCTTCAGCGGTTCGGAGATCGCCCGACGCCTTGAGCTTCTCGACGTCTCGCCCGACTCGATCCACTCAATCGTCGTCACGCACGAGCACCGAGACCACACGGCCGGAATCGGCATCGCGGCCCGGCGCTGGGACTGGCCGCTGTACCTGACGTCAGCCACTGAGCGAGCCTGTGCCCCGTTACTCCGAGGATCGGAAACCGTGCGGCGCTATGAGGGAGAGGTCCCGTTCGACGTCGGTGACGCGCAGATACATCCATCGTCCACGTGCCACGACGCCGCTGACCCCGTGGCCCTGACGATCGTGGATCCTTCCAACGGCCTAAAGGTGGGCGTGGCCACCGACCTGGGACGTGCCACCACCCCCGTTCGCAACGCCCTTGCCGGGTGCCACTTCGTGGTGCTCGAGTCGAATCACGATGAGATCATGCTACGGGAAAGCCCGTATCCGTGGTCCGTCAAACAGAGGATCGGGGGAAGTCGCGGCCATCTCTCCAACCGGCTTGCCGCGGACCTGGCAGTGGACCTGCTCCACCCCGGGCTCGGTGGATTCCTGCGCGCCCACCTGAGCCACGAGTGCAACGCGCCGGACGCGGCGGTGCGCACAGCCAGAAGCAGGCTTGCCCGGAAGGGGTTCCGGGGAGTCGTGGATGTCGCCCTCCAGGACGGACCCTCGGCTCTGTACGACGTGGCGGCGCTGGTGGATGTGGCGAGAAACGGTGGACCTCAGCTCCAGCTCTTCGGCTAGTCCCTACCGGCAACTCGACCGGAGTTCCGAATCAGATTCCCACCAAGCGCATGATGTCGTTGGCGAACGCGAGCACCATGAGGCCCATGACAAGGATCATGCCGACCTGCGTCCATCTAAGCCGATTCTGAACGCTCACCGGCCTCCCGCCGCGCACCGCCTCGGCGAACAGGAACACCAGGTGGCCACCGTCCAGTACCGGGATGGGGAGCAAATTCAAAACGGCCAGATTCACGCTTATGATGGCCATGAAGTTCAGAAACGCCGACAGGCCCTGCCTCGCCGCCGCACCCGAGAGTTGACCGATCACGATCGGGCCGCCGAGTTCCTTGGCCGATCCACGACCGGTAAACAGGCGCTCGAGAAACGTGAAGATCTCGACGGTCCATGATCCTGTCCGATGCCACCCGGCCGCCACTGATTCCGTAACGGTAAGGTCCCGGGATGCCTCACTTACCCAAATACCGATGTAACCGACGTCCACCGAGTCGCGAGCCAGTTCGTGATAGACGACCTCCAGAGCGGGAGTCGCCTCGATCTCGACCACTCCCGCGTCCCGCTGGACCGTGAAACGAATCGGGGTCTCGGCCCGCATTCCCACGTACTGCTGCACTTCGTCCCAGTTGCGAATCCGGCGTCCGTCCAGCTCGATGATCAAGTCGCCGGCCTGGAACCCGGCCGCCTCCGCCGGCGTGTTCGGTTCCAGCCGATCGACGATCGGATCGACGATCCCCTCCGACCGGGCCACGAAAGTGAACGCCATGAAGGCGAAGATGAAGTTCATCGCGACACCGGCGATGATCACCACGAACCGCGCCCACCAGGGCTTGGCATCGAAGTCACGTGGCGACGGCTCTCGCGCAGGAGCGGTCTTGCCCTCGAGCGGGGCTACGACCTCCTCACCGACCATTCCCTCCATCTTCACGTAGCCGCCCAGCGGGATCGCGGCGACGACATACTCCGTTTCGCCTCGCTTGAAGCCCACGATCTTCGGCCCGAACCCGATCGAAAAGCGGGACACTTCTATGTCTACGGCCTTGGCCGCCCAGAAATGGCCCAATTCATGGACCAGGATCAGGACCCCCAGGACGACGATCGTCGAAAGAACGGTGATCAGCATTCGCTCAGGCCATGAAGTACAGGTGAATGGAGTGCGCGCTCACGGAATCCTATCACCCCTCGTCGCCGGCGGTGTTCCGACGATCTCGCGGGACCGCGACCGGGCCTCCTCATCGACGGCGACCAGGTGCTCAAGGCTCTCTACGGGCGTCGGCGGGATCGTCGACAGTACGGCTTCCACGAGCGCCGGTATCCCGGTAAAACCGATCTGGCCGTCGAGGAACGCACGGACCGCGACCTCGTTCGCCGCGTTGTAGACGGCCGGCGCCGTACCACCGGACCGGCCGGCTGTCACCCCGATTTCGAACATCGGGAAGTCCTCCCGGCGCAGCTCCTCGAATTCGAGGGGACCCGAGCCGACCGGGTCGAACGAGCGGAATTCGTTGGGCAACCGCTCGGGTGCGGTGAGTGCATAGAGGATCGGGACCTCCATCGTCGGGTGCCCGAGTTGCGATACCGTCGAGCCGTCTCTGAACTCCACCATCGAATGCACGATAGAAGCCGGGTGCACGACCACGCCGATCTGGTCGAAGTCGAGTCCGAACAGCAGGTGCGCTTCGATTACCTCGAGCGCCTTGTTGGCAAGCGTCGCCGAGTCGACCGTGATCTTGTCGCCCATGCTCCAGGTAGGGTGCGCCAGGGCGTCTTCCGGGCGAATGCTCGCGAAGCGCGCGGCCGGCCACTCCCGGAACGGACCGCCGGATGCCGTGAGGATCACGCGGTGCACCTCGGCCGTCGGACGGTCACCGAGGCACTGGAGAATCGCACTGTGTTCACTGTCTACGGGCAGCAACTCGCCTCCACCGGCAGCGGCCGCCTCGAGCACCAGACTCCCGCCCACCACCAACGACTCCTTGTTCGCGAGAGCCAGCCGTTTTCCTGCCCCAAGTGCGGCGATGGTCGATTCGAGACCCGCAAATCCGACGAGAGCGTTAACCACGATGGGCGTCGCCGGATCCGCGGCCGCCCATCTCATGGACTCGCTCCCGTACCGCCACTCCCCGTGCCACAGCCGCCCCGCCGGAGGGTCCGAACGGTCCGCCAATACCACGTAGTCCGGATTCCAGTGCACCGCGAGTCGATCCAGGGCTTCGGCCTTCCGACCGGCCGTCAGGGCCGCCACGCGGAATCGATCCGGGTGCCGGGCCACGACCTTGAGGGTCGAGCCCCCGATGCTGCCGGTAGCCCCGAGGACGGCCACATTGCGGGCGTCGGTCACAAGAACACCAGGAGGAACACGCAGGCCGCGGGAATGGACCAGAGCAAGGAATCCATGCGGTCGAGCAGGCCACCATGGCCGGGCAGCAGCCCGGAGGAGTCCTTGACGCCGCACTCCCGTTTGAGCGCGGACTCGGCCAGATCACCAATCGTCGCGGCGGCCGCTACCACCAGCCCGAGAGCCAGTAGCCCCTGAACGCCAAGAGAATCCCCGAGCCGCGGAAGAACGACGAATCCATAGATCACCGCGGCGGCCGGACCAGCGAGAAGGGCCGCTACCGCCCCCTCCACCGTCTTGTTCGGGCTGATCACCGGCGAGAGCTTGCGCTTACCCAGGGCTCGTCCTCCGAAATACGCTGCCGTGTCCGAAATCCAGGTGAGAGCCACAGGGAGGAAGAAGAAGAGCGTACCTTCGACGGCGCTCGTCCCGAATTGCTCCCGCAGCGGGACCCCGAAGCTGATCAGCCCCCCGACGTAGATTGCGCTGGCTAGCGTCAGGGCCGCCGTCTGAAAGGGCCGGTCCGCCGGGGCGATACGCAACGTCGCGACACCAGCGAGGAGCACGACGGCCGCCAGCGTGATACTCCAGGAATCACCAGGATCCAGGTACAGCGCTGCCAGCGGGTAGGACGCGGCAACTGTCATTCCCACCACGTAGAGGAAGCGGTCGCCCCTGGCTGCGAGCATGCGACCGATCTCCCACACCGCAACCGCCGACAGCACCGCCAGCCCCACGGCGAACCATGGCCCGCCCGCATAGGTAACGGCTACGGTCACCGGTATTCCGATGGCCGCAACCGTCAGTCGCTGACCGAGATCAGACGCCATGTTCGCTCACCGAGTGACGCGGCCGAATCGCCTCTCGCGCCGCTGGTAGTCGAGCACCGCCTCGTAGAGATCGCCCTCTCCGAAGTCGGGCCACAGTACGGGAGTCACATGGATTTCCGAATACGCTATCTGCCAGAGAAGAAAGTTGGATACCCTCATCTCGCCCGACGTGCGGATAAGCAGATCCGGATCCGGCGATCCTGCGGTGTACAGCGCCGACGCGAAACTGGATTCGCTGATGTCATCAGGGGCTAACTCTCCACCGAGGCACCGACTCGCGAGCGTGCGGGCAGCGTGCAGGATCTCATCACGCGAGCCGTAGCTGATCGCGAGATTCAGAACCAGCGTCCCTCCGTCCGCTGTAGTGTCCTCGATCGACTCGATCGCAGCCCGGGCCGGGGGCGACAGGAGCGACCTGTCTCCTATCACCCGCACGCGGACGCCCTTCTCCGCCAGCGCTTCCCGCTCGCGCTCGACGTACTCGGATAGGAGCCGCATAAGCGCAGCGATTTCTTCGCGCGGACGAGACCAGTTTTCCTTCGAGAATGCGTAGAGGGTGAGGTGCTCAACGCCCAGGTCCAGGCATCCCGTGACGACCCTGCGAACCGACTTCATTCCTTCGCGATGTCCCATGAAGCGCGGGAGAC
>CAYWLF010000133.1:0-6899 GCA_964458875.1 uncultured Gemmatimonadota bacterium | reverse complement strand
CGTGAGGGCGGCCGCACCGTCGGCGCCGGCGTCGTCACCGATATCATCGAGTAACCGACCCGTTCCGGTTGCGCGTCCGTGGGCGCGCACTACTGACACGAAGAGACGAGAAGATCATGGCGGAGAAGATTCGGATTCGGTTGCGAGCGTTCGACGCGGCGGTCATCGACCAGACCGCGGCGGACATCGTGCGCACGGCCCAGAAAACAGGCGCGTCCGTGAAGGGGCCGATCCCGCTTCCGACGAAGCGCCAGCTGTACACGGTCCTTCGGAGCCCGCACAAGGACAAGAAGTCGCGGGAACAGTTCGAGTTGAAGACGCACAAGCGTCTGATCGACATCTACGACACCCGCCCGCAGACGGTCGACGCGCTCACGAAGCTCGATCTGGCGGCCGGCGTGGACGTAGAGATCAAAGTCCAGTAAGGACGCGACAAGATGCCTGGATTGATTGGTAAGAAGCTGGGGATGACCCAGATCTTCACGGAAGATGGCAAGGCCGTCGGTTGCACCGTACTCGAGGTGGGCCCGTGTCCCGTCGTGCAGGTCAAGACGGAGAACACCGACGGTTACGAGGCGGTCCAGCTCGGTTTCGGGGCACAGCGCGAGCGTCGGGTCAGCAAGCCCGAGGCCGGTCATGCGGCCCGAGCGGGTCTCGACCATGCGCCGCGGGTACTGGCCGAGTTCGAGCTCGAGAAGGGGCAGGAGTACGAGGCCGGCCAGAGCCTCACGGTGGACCTGTTCGAGGTCGGCCAGCGGGTGAAGATCACCGGAGTGACGAAGGGCCGTGGATTCCAGGGCACCGTAAAGCGCCACAATTTCGGTGGCTCCCGTGCCTCGCACGGCGGCAGTTCCGTCCTGCGGAAGCCTGGCTCGATCGGTCCCGGAACGGACCCGTCGCGTGTGATCAAGGGCCGTAAGATGTCCGGCCAGATGGGTGGTACGCAGCGTACCGCCAATAATCGGCGTATCGAGATGATCGATCCGGAGAAGAACCTGATGCTGGTCCGCGGCTCGGTGCCCGGATCGCGCCATAACGTGGTTCTCATTCGCTCCGCCTGAGCGAATGATCTCCGCTGGGAAGTCGAAGAGAGAGAGCATGAAGGCGAAAGCATATTCGACGACGGGCAAGGCGCGCGCGGCAGACTTCGAGCTGCCCGATTCCGTGTTTGACGGCACGGTGAACGAGAGCGTCCTGCACGAGGTCATCAAGGCCTACCGGGCGAACCAGCGCCAGGGCACGCATTCCACGAAGACGCGGAATACGGTGCGCGGCGGTGGCAGGAAGCCCTGGCGTCAGAAGGGCACGGGCCGCGCCCGGGCCGGTTCGACGCGATCAGCGTTGTGGCGGGGCGGTTCCATCGTTTTTGGACCGCAGCCTCGCAGCTACAGGGTCCGCGTTCCGAAGCAGGTCCGGCGCCTGGCGATTCGCTCGGCTCTGAACGCGCGGGCAGCGGGCGGTGAGCTGATCGTGGTGGAGCCGTTCGCGCTGGAGGCGCCGAGCACGCGAGCCGTCGTCGCGCTTTTTGAAGCCCTGGACTTGGACGCGGGCAACGTGCTGATCCTGACCGACGGCGTGAAGAGCGATGTCTACCTTTCCGCGCGGAATCTTCCGGACGTCGAAGTCCGGCCGTGGGGTGAGGCCTCGGCCTACGACATCCTGTGGTCCGACATCGTGATCGTGGAAGAATCCGCCTTCAACGGCGACGATGGAGAGGCCGCGGAACAGGAGGGGGCATCATGAGCCGCTTGCCACGCGAGATTCTGATTCGGCCGGTCATCACGGAGGAGTCGTCCCGACTCCAGTTCAACCCGGGACGCATCCGCACGCGGCACCAGGACAAAGAGGGCGACATCCAGCCCCAGTTCGTGTTCCAGGTGTCACGCGGTGCGACGAAGATCGAGATCAAGCAGGCCGTCGAGAAGATGTTCGAGGTTCACGTGAGTTCGGTGAACACCATGAACATCCTTGGCAAGGACCGCCGCGTCGGTCGGTCGGTAGGTAAGCGTTCCGACTGGAAGAAGGCCATCGTCACGCTCGCCGAGGGCGAAGTGATCGACGTGTTCGAGGGAGTCTAGTATGGCGCTCAAGAAATTCCGGCCCGTCACGGCGAGCTCTCGGTTCCGTTCCGTCTCCGCGTTCGACGAGGTGACGCGCTCGGAGCCCGAGAAATCGTTGACCGAGGGGCTGACCAAGAAGGCCGGGCGGAACCACCACGGGCGGATCACCATGCGGCGCAGGGGTGGCGGGCACAAGCGCCGCTACCGCCGGATGGACTTCCGTCGCGACAAGCACGGGATTCCGGGTCGGATCGCGGAGATCGAGTATGACCCGAACCGGTCGGCTCGCATCGCCCTGATCCACTACGCGGACGGCGAGAAGCGGTACATCCTGCATGCGCGGGGCATGCAGCAGGGCGACACCATCGTGTCCGGCCCCGGTTCGGAGCCACGGCTCGGCAACTGTCTGCCTCTTATGGAGATCCCGCTTGGCACGATGATCCATGCCATCGAGATCAAGCCCGGCAAGGGGGCGCAGTTGGCTCGTTCGGCAGGCGCTTCCGTGCAGCTGATCGCGAAGGAGGGCGACATGGTCACCCTCCGGCTGCCCAGCACCGAGGTTCGCATGGTCCGTGGCGAGTGCTTCGCCACGATCGGCCAGGTCGGCAACGTCGATCACGAGCTGATCCGCTCAGGGAAGGCGGGTCGCTCACGGTGGCTCGGCAAGCGGCCCAAGGTGCGCGGCGTTGCGATGAATCCGCACGATCACCCGCTGGGTGGTGGGGAGGGCCGGGCATCGGGCGGCCGTCCACCGGTGTCGCCATGGGGCAAGGCAGAGGGACGAAAGACTCGGAAGCGGAAGAAGGCCAGCAACCAGTACATCGTCCGCGGTCGCAAGCGCGGCAAAGCCACGAAGTAGCGCGGACCTGGGGAGAAGAGAATGGCTCGAAGTGTCAAGAAGGGACCGTATATCGACGAGCGTCTGCTCGGGCGGATCGAGGCGATGAACAGGTCGGGCGACAAGCGCGTCACGAAGACGTGGGCCCGGGCTTCCACGATCAGTCCGGAGTTCGTCGGCCACACGGTCGCCGTACACAACGGCAACAAGTTCATCCCGGTCTATGTCACGGAGAACATGGTGGGGCACAAGCTGGGTGAATTTGCCCCGACCCGCCTGTTCCGGGGTCACGGCGGCAAGCTCGCCGACAAGCGGGCCCGTCTGTAGGGCCGGGTAACGGAAGCCAGGGGATAGCGAGATGGAAGCGCGAGCAGTCTCGAGGAGAATCCGGATGTCGGCGAGGAAGATGCGGCTGGTCATCGACCAGATCCGCTACGCGGACGTGAACGACGCCTATTCGATTCTCCAGTTTTCGAAGAAGGTCGCGGCCGAGCCGATCGACAAGGCGCTACGGTCTGCCGTCGCCAACGCCGTCGATAAGGCCGATCAGCAGGGTGAGGTCCTCGACGTGGACGACCTCTACGTCAAGGAAGCCTACGTGAACGAGGGCCCGACGCTTCGTCGTTACCGGGCCGCCGCCATGGGGCGCGCCGCCCCTCTGCGCAAGCGTATGAGTCACGTCACCGTCGTTGTGGACACAAAGGAGTAACTGTGGGCCAGAAGACACATCCGTACGGCTTCAGGCTGGGGCTCGTAAAGCCCTGGAAGTCGCGTTGGTATGCGAATGGGCGGGATTTCCCGGCTCTGCTCGCCGAGGATGAGAAGCTGCGCAAGTACCTGCACGCGCGTTTGGATCATGCCGCGGTGGCCGACATCGAGATCGAGCGCAAGCCGACGAAGATCGTGGTGACGCTCCACACGGGTCGGCCCGGAGTGGTGATCGGCAAGCGAGGAGCCGAGGTGGACAAGCTGCGCGACGAGCTCGCGTTGCTCACCGACTCCGAGGTGTCGATCAACGTCGAGGAAATCAAGCGCCCGGAGGTCAGCGCACAGCTGGTCGCGAACAGCATCGCCCACCAGTTGAAGCAGCGCATCGGCTTCCGGCGGGCCATGAAACGGGCCATGCAGGCGGCCACCAGGGCCGGGGCTGAAGGCGTCAAGGTGCAATGTGGCGGACGTTTGGGAGGCGCGGAGATCGCGCGCACTGAGGGATATCACGAGGGCCGCGTGCCGCTTCACACGATGCGCGCGGACATCGACTACGCCGAGTGCATGGCCAAGACCACGTACGGCTGCATCGGTGTGAAGGTCTGGATCTATCGCGGGGAGGTCAAAGACGACCGCCGCGGTCAGACGTACACCGCCGGCGGTGCCAAGTAGAGCCACGGCAGAGATTGAGACGGCTGGAGATATAGGACGATGCTTCAACCAAAACGCGTGAAGTACCGCAAGCAGCAGAAGGGCAAGATCCGTGGCAACGCGATGCGTGGCAACACGGTGGCCTTCGGAGACTACGGTTTGCAGACGCTGGACGCCGGGTGGATCACGAACCGCCAGATCGAGGCGGCTCGTGTGGCGATGACCCGGCACATCAAGCGTGGCGGAAAGGTCTGGATTCGGATTTTCCCGGACAAGCCGATTACGTCCAAGCCGGCTGAGACGCGGATGGGCAAGGGTAAGGGCAACCCCGAGGGTTGGGTAGCCCCCGTCAAGCCGGGCCGGGTGATGTTCGAGCTCGAGGGCGTGGACGAGTCCATCGCGCGACGAGCGATGGACCTGGCGGCCGCGAAGCTCCCGGTGAAGACCAGGTTCCTGGTCCGGGAGGAGTAGAGAGATGGATGCCAAGGACATTCGGGAACTGACCCAGGACGAGATCGATATCGAGATCGAACGTGCGCGCGATGAGCTCTTCAAGCTCCGCTTCCGCGCCGCGTACGAAGAGCTGGAGAACCCGGGGCTCCTCAAGGAGCTTCGCCGGGACGTCGCCAGGATGAAGACGATACGGCACGAGCGCGAGCTGCGGGCCGCAGGAGACAGCGATGCTTGAGGATTCGACGCAGACCGCACGCAGCCGAAAGGTCCGGCAGGGTCGGGTGGTGAGCGATGCCATGGAGAAGACCGTGGTGGTCTCGGTGGAGCGCCAGTTCGCCCACCCACTGTATGGGAAGCGGGTGACGAAGCGGAAGAAATACCACGCGCACGATGAGAGAAACGAGTTTCGCTCGGGCGATCTGGTCGTCATCGAGGAGACGCGGCCCCTGTCCAAGCGCAAGCGCTGGCGGGTCGTGAAGCTCGTCGAGCGTCCGGAGCAGGAGGGCTGAGGAAATGATCCAGCAGGAGACCGATCTTCGCATCGCGGACAACTCCGGCGCACGTCGAGCCCGGTGCATTC
The DNA here is from genome assembly GCA_964458875.1 of uncultured Gemmatimonadota bacterium. GTDB lineage: Bacteria > Gemmatimonadota > Gemmatimonadetes > Palauibacterales > Palauibacteraceae > Benthicola. The sequence goes on along the minus strand of CAYWLF010000133.1, from coordinate 1,609 downwards.
GGGTCCTCGGTGGTTCGGCGCGCCGGTACGCCGGACTTGGCGATGTCGTGGTCGTTACGATCAAGGACGCGATTCCTGGCGGAACGGTGAAGAAGGGCGAAGTCGCCCGGGCCGTGGTAGTGCGGGTGGCGAAGGAAAGCCGACGCAAGGACGGATCGTATATCCGGTTTGATGAGAACGCGGCCGTGATCATCAACGATGCCGGCGAACCGCGAGCCACCCGGATCTTCGGTCCGGTGGCCAGGGAGCTGAGAGAGAAGAAGTTCATGAAGATCGTCTCGCTCGCCCCCGAAGTGATCTGAGGAGCCCGACATGAGCAACAGAAACAAGCTGCACGTGCGCCGGGGCGATCAGGTCCAGGTGATCTCGGGCAACTACAAGGGCGCGCGCGGGCAGGTGCTGCGCGCGATTCCCGCGAAGGAGCAGGTGGTGGTTGAAGGCGTGAACATGCGCAAGCGCCACCAGGCTCCCACGCAAGCGAATCCGGAAGGTGGGATCATCACGTTCGAGGCGCCGATTCACGTCTCCAACGTCATGCTCATCGATCCGTCGAGCGACGACCCGACCCGATATCGGAATCGGATCGACGCTGACGGAACGAAGGAGAGGATCTCCACCAAGAGCGGCAACCCGATTCCGAGACCGTAAGGCCCCGGGATCCAGGATGTGAGTGACGTCGGCATGAAGCAGCAGCCCAGGTTGAGACAGCATTACGAGAAGCAGGTGATCTCCAGGCTTCAGGACTCTTTCGGGTTCGAGAACGCGATGGAGGTCCCGCACCTCGAGAAGATCGTGATCAACTGCGGTCTCGGAGACGCGAAGGACAACGCGAAGCTCCTTGACTCGGTGGTGGCGGAGCTGGCGCGGATCAGCGGGCAGAAGCCCGTGGTCACGCGGGCCCGGAACTCGATTTCGAACTTCAACCTTCGGGAAGGAATGCCCGTCGGCGTGAAGGTGACGCTGCGGGCGTCCCGGATGTATGAGTTCCTGGACCGATTCATCAGCACGGCCGTTCCCCGGATCCGAGACTTTCGCGGGTTCAACAGCCGTGCGTTCGACGGTCGCGGCAACTACACGGTCGGGATTCGTGAGCAGATGGTGTTCCCGGAAGTCGATTATGACGAGATCGTTCGCGTCCACGGCATGGACGTCACGTTCGTGACATCGACGGATCGCGACGACGAGGCCCTGGTGCTGCTGCGGGAATTGGGCATGCCCTTCCGTGGCGAGACCCCGGTAGTGGTTTAGAGACTGATTGACCGAGCGCTCCGACCCAGTGAAATGCTGCAGGTCGAGGCGCGTGAGGAGCGGCGACTGAGGCGTACCGAGTCGTACGCCGCAGGGAGACGGGACGAGCTGCAACGAAGAGATGCAGCATTTAACGAAGGTCGGAGAGAGTAATGGCTAAGAAGTCCCTGATTGCGAAGGCAAAGCGCAAGCCGAAGTACAGCGCACGGCTAATCCGGCGGTGTCAGCGGTGCGGGCGGTCGCGGGCCTACATGCGGAAGTTCGGCCTATGCAGGATCTGCTTCCGGCAGTTGGCGCTCAGGGGAGAGATCCCGGGCGTGCGAAAGGCGAGTTGGTAAGACATGAGCATGAACGATCCCAT
>CAYWLF010000132.1:0-6956 GCA_964458875.1 uncultured Gemmatimonadota bacterium | reverse complement strand
CAGCCGCGGCGTCTTCACCTGCCTCCTGGACGGCTTCCCCCGTGGCGTCCGCGGCGTCCTGCACGGCCGCCCCTGCGGCCTCGGCGGCATCCTCGCCAGTCTCCTGCGCCTGCAACGGCATCACGAACGTGGTCGCGAAAACGAACGCGAGAATTCCGATGAACAGCCGTTTCATTTGAGCCTCCACTTCAGGGTGTGCTATGCCAGCCACCTCGAACGGGTTCGAACCCGTTCGGCCGGTTCTAACTTGGCAGCACAAAGCTGACCCAGTTCTGTTGTTCGGGCAAGCGAGCCGGGGCTGGCCTCTGGAACTGGGTGGTCCCGAACGGTAGTGTCGCGTTGGCGCAAGAGCGCGACCACGATCCTCGAATTTGAGTCGGGAGCCCATCGATGCACATCGGTTTGAGTTGGCGTTCACTCGTGACCTCGGTCTTGGTAGGACTGGCCGCCGCCGGTACTGCGCAGGCGCAGGAGTTCCTCATACACACCAATGGCGATTCGATCAACGCCGAGATCAAGAGCTTCGGCCGCGGGAAGCTCAGCTACGAGATCCCGGGTTCCAGCAGCGCGAGCCTCGAGTTCGACAAGGTGGAGACGATCGGCAGTCCCGAGGACTGGGACATCGAGCTGACGGAACAAAGGCGGTTGTTTGGCTCGATTCTGCCCGGGACGGAGTCGGGCACGGTTCGGATCGTCACCGTGAGCGACACGCTGGACGTCGCGATCTCCGAAATCGTCATGATGACCAACGTCAACAGGAGTCTGTGGTCCCGCTTCGACGGCTACCTGGAGCTGGGGTTCAACTACGCGAAAGCGAACAGCGCCACAAACCTGAACTTCGCGACGAAGATCGACTACCGGGCGCCGAAGTGGATCTTCGGATTCAACCTGGACTCGAGGCTGCAGGACCAGGATGATGCCGAGAGGTTCACGCGCAACCAGGGAACCCTGTTCGGGAACTACTTGCTTCCCAAGACGTGGTACGTGGGGGCCTTCACCCAGCTCGAGCAGAACCAGCAGCTGGACCTGGACCTTCGGTTCCTGCTCGGCGCCGTGGGAGGGCGGGATTTCATCCAGTCGAACCGGGTCGAGTGGAACTGGTTGGTGGGTGTCCTGAGCAACCGGGAAGAATACACGGGCCTGGAGGGCACGACCTCGGCGGAAGCCCTGGTCGGGACCCGCTTCAGCTGGTTCACGTTCGGCAACTTCGAGAACGACCTGACGTCCAGCCTGCTCGTCTATCCCAGTCTGACGGAGTCAGAGCGCATTCGTGTGGACTTCGACATCAGCTACCGGCAGGACCTGTTCGGGGACCTGTACCTGCGGTTCAGCTTCTACGACCAGTACGACAGTCAGCCGCCGTCGGGCGCCAACGACAACGACTTTGGCACCAGCATCGCCGTGGGTTGGGATATCTGACGATCTGACGCCGCGAGGCCGGCCCGCCGCACGTAGCGGGCCGGCCGGCGGGGTCCGCTGTCCTCTACCTGCCCTTTGCCGCGATCTTCGCCCAGCTGTCCCTGAGCGTGACGGTGCGATTGAACACGAGGCCGCCCGGCCCCGAATCGTCGGGGTCGCTCATGAAATAGCCGTGGCGTTCGAATTGGTACCGCGTCCCGGCGGGGTCCTCTGCGAGCGCCGGCTCGACCCAGGCGTTCTCCACCACGACCAGTGACTCCGGATTCAGGTTGACCGTGAAGTCCTGGCCGTCCTCGAGACCGGCCTCCGGATCGGGAACCGAGAACACCCGGTCGTACAGGCGCACTTCGGCCGGAAGGGCATGCTCGGCGGACACCCAGTGGATCGTCCCTTTCACCTTGCGACCGTCGGCCGGGTTGGCCCCCATCGTGTCCGGATCGTGCGAGCACCGAAGCTCCACGACCTCTCCCGTCGCCGGGTCCTTGACCACTTCGTCACACCGGATCACATACGAATTCCTCAGCCGGACTTCCCGGTCGGGAGCGAGGCGATAGTACTTCCGAAACGGCTCCTCCATGAAATCCGCGCGTTCGATCCAGATTTCCCTGGCGAAGGGCATGCGACGTGCGCCTTCCTTACCCACGTCGCGCGGGAACTCAGGCGCGTCGATCCACTCGGTCTCGCCCTCGGGATAGTCCGTGATCACGACCTTGAGCGGATCGAGCACGGCGAGGCGCCGGGGGGATCTCCAGTTTAGGTCGTCTCGGATAGCGAACTCCAGGCGCGAGTACTCGATGCGGCTGTCCACGTCTGCCACGCCGATCATGTCGTTGAAGCTGTGGATCGCCTCGGGTGTCACCCCGCGGCGCCTCAAGCCGGCCACGGTGGGCATGCGGGGATCGTCCCAACCGGCCACGTATCCGCCGTCCACCAGCTGTACGAGCTTTCGCTTGCTCATAATCGTGTAGTCGATGTTGAGGCGCGAAAACTCCGTCTGCTCGGTGCGTGGCCGCTCGATGCCCACCGCGTCCAGGACCCAATCGTAGATCTCACGGTTGACCTTGAACTCGAGAGTGCACAGCGAGTGCGTGATGTCCTCGATAGCGTCTTCCAGGCAATGCGCGTAGTCGTACATCGGATAGATGCACCAGTCGTCACCGTGCCTGTAATGGTGCTCGTGACGGATCCGGTACAGCAGCGGGTCCCTCATCGTCATGTTCGGGTGCGCCATGTCGATCTTCGCTCTCAGGACGTGCGCCCCGTCCTCGAAGTCTCCGGCCCGCATGCGCCGGAACAGGTCCAGGCTCTCGTCTGCCGGCCGGTCCCGGTGCGGGCTGTTGCGGCCCGGTTCGGTGACCGTCCCGCGGTATTCACGGATCTCGGTTTCGCTGAGGCTGTCGACGTACGCCTTGCCGTCCCGGATCAGCTGTTCGCCGTACTCGTACAACCTCTCGAAGTAGTCGGAGGCAAAGTAGAGCCGCTTTTCCCAATCGACGCCCAGCCACCGAATGTCCTCGATGATCGCGTCGACGAAACGCTGTTCCTCGTTTGTCGGGTTCGTGTCGTCGAACCGCAGGTTGAACGTGCCCTCGTATTCCCGGGCGATGCCGTAGTTGAGCCAGATCGCTTTCGTGTGGCCGATGTGGAGGTAGCCATTGGGCTCGGGCGGGAAACGGGTGGCCACGCGGCCACCGTACTTCCCCGTCCGAAGATCCTCTTCCACCATGGAGCGGATGAAGTCCACGGGCTTTCTGTCTTCGTCGTTCGTCATCACCGGGTCCGTTCATGCTGTCAATCGAGGTCGCAATACTCCGAGGCTCCTCCCGGAAGGTCTGTAAGCTGGCTCCCCCGGCCACGGATGCCAAGTATGCGTCACCCGTGGGGCCGCGAGGTTACGCGAATCTGTAGCTGCGATTATGGTGGAGCGTTCGGGCCCGAGCGCCATCCGGCGCACGAGGCCGCCGGCAGACCCCTGAGTGGAGGATGTTCGTGGAGATTCGGAAGACCAGGTTCGGGTGGCTGACGACGGCCGTCGCCATGGCGATGGTGGCAACATCGGGGTGCGCGGGAGAGGATGCTAAGGCGGACTCGTACGGCGCTGGTGAAGACGTGATGGTCGAGACCGTCCAGGAGTGGGACATCCCCGCGGCGATCCTTGGGAAGGCCGCCCCGCCCAGAGGGGAAGATCTGGCCTATTTCGACGCCGATCCCTCCACGGTCGGCTACATCGTCGCCCCCGAGGGGGAGGGACCGTTCCCGGCCGTGCTTCTGATCCACGAGTGGAACGGCCTCGTCGATCGGGTGCGCCAGGTGGCGGACGCGTTTGCCGACGAGGGCTATGTGGCCCTGGCCGCCGACATGTACAGCGGTCAGATCGGGACCAACCGCGACGAGAACATGGCCCTGATGCAGGAAGCGCAAGCTGATCCCGATCGTGTCATTTCGAATCTGGATGCGGCGGCGCGCTACCTGAGGTCCAGAGATGACGTCACCGGCAAGGTCGCGGCGATGGGCTGGTGTTTCGGGGGTGGTGTGGCACTCAGCTTCGCGCTCGGAGGGGAGAGCCACGAGGGCACGGCGATATTCTACGGCCGGCTGATAGAGGACCCTGACGTACTGGCCTCGATCGACCATCCGGTCTATGGCACGTTTGCCGAGCTGGACGGTGGTATTCCACCCGACCAGGTGAATCGGTTTGCCGAGGCCTTGCGTACAGCGGGTGTCGAGAACGACATCCACATCTACGATGACGTAAACCACGGTTTCTGGCTGTGGGTGGACCGGGACTCGGAGACGAACGCGGGTCCGGCGGCTGACGCGTGGGCACGACTGAAGTCGTATCTTTCGAAGGTGATCGGGTGACCCAAGGGCTCACCCATATCGAGGACCTGAAAAGAGCTGAACGGGCATGGCAAAATCGACCGGTGAGGGCGGTAAGACGGGCGGACGTGGTTTCCTCGTCCTCCTGACAGGCGTGGCGCTCGGGGTGGTGGGAACGATCCTCCTCCCGAATCTCCTGGCCCCATACCTTCCACAGTCGCTGCGGAGTTCCGAGGAAGCGGTGGCCGGGCTGGTCACGGCCAAGGAACGACAGGATGACAGGCTACTACTGACGGTCGACAGTCCGAGTGGTGCGGTGCTCGCGACCTTCTCGAAGAAGGTGGCCGAGATATCCCTGCTCGTGGACGAGGGCGACAGCGTGACCCTGGCGGTACGCCTGGCGGAGCCGTTCGTGAACGATCCTGCGATTCGCCAGGTGCGGAAGGCGAGCAGGGGACAGTCGCCGCCCGAGTCCGCGTCGGCGGTCACCGAGATGACGACGCCGGACACGGCCCGCATTCAAGAAGTGATCGAAGAGCCCGCGGCCGAGCTGGACACCATCGGGCCCTCGGATTCCACGGCGGCCGAGACGCCCGGGTGAAGAACGGGTGGAGCGGGAGACGATGACCGACACGAGCGACGTGACGGCGGGCGGGTGGGTGAACCGCGAGGTGCGCGATTCGGTAGTGGTCCGATTTGCGGGTGACTCCGGGGACGGCATGCAGCTCGCCGGCACCCAGTTCACGATGGAAAACGCCCTGGCCGGCAGCGACCTGGCCACGTTCCCGGACTATCCGGCGGAGATCCGGGCGCCGGCCGGCACGACGTATGGGGTATCGTCCTTCCAGATTCACTTCGGGGCCGTGGACGTGAAGACCGCGGGCGACGAGCTCGATGTGCTGGTAGCACTGAATCCGGCGGCGCTGAAGGTGAACCTGCGGGACCTCCGTATCGGGGGGACCGTCGTCGTGGATTCCGGATCGTTCACCGATCGGAATCTTACCAAGGCCGGCTATGACACGAGCCCCATCGAGGACGATACGCTGGCCCCATACCAGGTAATCCAGCTCGACATCGGGCAGCTGACCAGGAATGCCGTCGAGCATCTCGGGCTTTCATCCCGCGACGCGCTGCGCAGCCGCAACATGTGGGCTCTGGGACTTCTGCTGTGGATGTTCGATCGGGACAAGCAGGCCACGGTCGAATGGCTTCGAGGAAAGTTCAAGGGATCGGAAAGCGCCGCGGACGCCGCTGTGGCGACTCTGAGCGCGGGACACGCGTTCGGCGAAACGGTGGAGATGCCGACCAGGATCCCCGGCTATACGGTCTCGAGGGCCGACCTGGCTGCGGGCCTGTACCGTACGGTCAGCGGCACGGATGCGCTGGCCTGGGGCCTCGCCTCAGGACTCAGGTCGTCCGGCCTTTCCCGGATGGTGTTCGCCTCGTATCCGATCACGCCCGCATCGCCCCTTCTGCATCTGCTGGCGCGCATGAAGGAGCTCGGCATCGTCACCTTCCAGGCCGAGGACGAGATCGCGGCCGCCTGTGCGGCGATCGGCGCTTCGTACGCCGGGTCGCTTGGAGTGACCTCGAGCTCAGGCCCCGGAATCGCCCTCAAGACCGAGGCGATCGGACTGGCCGTGGCCACGGAGCTTCCTCTGGTCATCGTGAACTCACAGCGCGGGGGGCCCTCGACCGGCCTCCCGACCAAGACGGAACAGGCCGACCTGTTCCAGGCGGTGTACGGCCGGAATTCGGACACGCCCGTGGCTGTGATCGCCGCGTCGACACCGGCAGATTGCTTTCACGTGGGCAGGGAGGCCGTCCGGCTCGCCACACGTTACATGACGCCGGTCTACATCCTCACGGACGCCTACCTGGCAAGCGCGGCGGAACCGTGGTTGATCCCGGATCTCGAAACACTGGATGACTTCCCGGTCGACCTCCGCCGGGACCCGGAAGGTTTTCAGCCGTACGCCAGGGATGAGGGTACGCTGGCCCGTCCGTGGGCCGTTCCCGGCACTCCTGGACTGGAACACCGGATCGGCGGCATCGAGCGCGATTCCGCGAGCGGCAACATCTCGTATGACCCCGACAACCACGACGAGATGACCCGCCTCAGGGCGAACAAGATCTCGGGGATCGCGGACGACATTCCCGAGCAGGGTGTGGAACTGGGTCCCGGGGAGGGCCGACTGGCGGTCGCCGGGTGGGGATCCACCTACGGATCCCTGTTCAAGGCGGTCGAGCGGTCTCGGGCGAAGGGCCTGGACGTGTCTCACATCCACCTGCGTCACCTGTGTCCGTTCCCGCGGAACCTGGGAGATCTCCTGGGGCGTTTCGAGCGTGTGCTGGTGCCCGAACTGAACTCGGGCCAGCTACTTACGATGCTCAGAAGTACGTATCTGATCCCGGCAGAAGGACTGAACCGTGTCGCGGGTCGCCCGTTCCGGATTGCGGATGTCGAGGCTGCCATCGGCCGCATGTTGGAAGGCTGAACGGAAGACTGAGAGGACCCATGAGCCACAGCGTGCTCCCACAGCTCACGCCGAAGGACTTCGCCTCGGACCAGGAAGTCCGCTGGTGCCCGGGATGCGGCGATTACGCCATTCTCAAGGCCATCCAGAAGACCCTGGCCGACCTGGAGGTGCCGCGCGAGGAGAGCGTGTTCATCTCGGGAATCGGGTGCTCGTCACGTTTCCCTTATTACATGGCGA
>CAYWLF010000131.1:0-6989 GCA_964458875.1 uncultured Gemmatimonadota bacterium | reverse complement strand
CCGACCATCTCCCGGCGCAGGCCGTTCGAGGACGGCTTCTCGACGTGCGCATGGGAGAACCAGTGGCCGGAGCTCTTATCGTTCTGGTGGACTCGAACGGGACCGAATTGACGAGTACGGTCACGAGCGCACAGGGCACCTACCACGTTCGCGCCCCGGGGGCCGGCGTCTTCCGACTCAGGGCCGAGCGGATCGGTTTCGAGAACTCCTTGTCGCCCGATATCACGATCCTCGCGGGCGAGACCGTGACCGAGCAGCTCACGGCTTCCTCCAGCGCGATCGCGATGCCCGTCCTGGAGGTCGAGAGCGAGTCGGAATGCCGGGTGCGGCCGGAAGAAGGCTATGCGACCTACGTCCTGTGGGAGGAAGCCCGAAAGGCCCTGGAGATTACGGAAAAGACCGCGGCGGCCCACAGGTTCGACGGCGTGACCTACCAGCGACACGTCAATTTGTGGGGCGAGGCGCTCGAACAGGGTGACGTGCAGTTCGTCTCATACGCCGGCCGGCACCCGTTTCGCAGCGTCTCGATCGAAGAGCTGGAAGAACACGGGTACGCGCGGCGCGCTGAGGAGGGGACCTACTTCTACGGACCGGACGCGGAGGTGCTGCTGTCGGACCAGTTCCTCGACTCGCATTGCTTTCGCTATCGGATGGGTGGAGACGACCTGGCCGTCGGTCTGGTGTTCGAACCACTGCGCTTCGATCGCAACCGGGTGGACGTGGAGGGCGTGCTGTGGATCAACCGGGAGACTTCGCGTCTTCGGACTCTGGAATTCACGTATACGGGCGTCGAGGCTCCGACACACCTCGGAACCGGTCCCGGACCGTACGGACAGGTGGTGTTCGATCAGCTGCCCGGCGGCGGGTGGATCGTCCGCGAGTGGTGGATCCGCACGCCGACAGGATCCCGGGACCGGGGCGTGCAGACGTACGTGACGTACGCGCAGCAGGGAGGGCGGGTGAACCACACCGAGAGGCTGAGGGCATCGCCGAGCGACATGCGGCCTGTCCCATCGGTTTACAGCCCTCCGCCCACCGCTGACAGCACCGGCACTCCATGATCGGAGCTATCATCGCCGGCCTGTCCGCGGGAGCGATCCACGTGCTCGCCGGGCCGGACCACCTGGCGGCTGTCGCGCCCCTCGCCGCCGATCGTGAGAAACGCCCCTGGACTGCCGGTTTCCTCTGGGGTCTCGGTCATGCCGGTGGGGTGGTGGTAGTCGGACTCGCAGCGCTTCTCCTGCGCGAAGTGCTTCCCCTGGACCGCCTGTCAGGTTGGAGCGAGCGCCTGGTGGGCGTCGTTCTCATCGCGATCGGTGCCTGGGGGATCCGACAGGCGACCCGGCAGCGGGTTCACGTGCACGAACACCAGCATGACGGGCGGCGCCACGCGCACGTCCACGTCCATCATCGTGCCGCGAACCACGAGGCGCCTCATGCGCACGGAGCGGCGGCAGCGCATCTTCACGTACAGACGAAGGCCGCCTTCGGCGTCGGGATCCTGCACGGACTGGCCGGCAGCGCGCATTTCCTGGGGATCCTGCCGGCGCTGGCGTTCACCGCGCGATCGAGCGCGGTGGCGTACGTCGCGGCCTTCGGCGTCGGGACGGTCGCAGCGATGACTCTGTTCGCCGCGCTGATCGGTTGGGTGGCGAAGCGGTTCTCGCGCAGCGGCGCTCGTCTGTATCGGGGCCTTCTGTTCACGTTCGGCGTCGCTGCGATCGTGGTGGGCGTTGCCTGGCTCGTGGCCTAACTGGAGTCGCCGGGATGAATGATACTAAACGCTTCGATGACGAGACGGCGGGCCAGGTTCTGCGCCGGGCGGCCGAACTGCAACACGAATCCAACGTGCCGGTGCACGCCGGAGATGGACTGAGTGCCACCGACCTGGAGCAGGTAGCGCAGGAGGCCGGCATCGATCCGGCTTTCGTGCGGCGGGCGATCGTCGAGTCGCAGGTTTCCTCGCCGGAGACGGAACGGTCACCCGTGTTTGGCGAGGTCAAGACCCTCGAGATGGTCGAAGTGATGGAGGGAGAGGTTAGCCCCGACTCCGTGGACCGGATGCTCGAAGAGGTGCAACGGGCGTTCGCAGATGGGGGAACCGTCACGCGGACGGGCCGGTCCGCTACGTGGAGCGCCTCCCGTACCCTGGCCAGCAGCCGCCTGTCGAGCCTGGTGGTCGCCATCACGGCGCGAGATGGTCAGACCGAGGTGCGGATCACCGAAAGGCTGGACAACCTGTCCACGGCCCTGTTCGTGGGGCTCGGTTTTGGGGGCAGCGCGGTGGGGGTCGCCATTTCAGGTGCGGTCGGGATGGGAGAGTTCGGCAATCCTCTCGTCTTTGGAGCCATGGCCGTGACCGCGGTGAGCGGGTTCGTAGGGGCCGCGCGCACCCTGTACGTTCGCAGCACGCGGCGGCGCAGGCGCGACCTGCAACGGCTTCTCGGGAAACTGGTGGAGGTGAGCATCTCGGGGTCGAATCTGCAAGCGATCCCGGAATCAACGGGGACCGATACCGAGCCGGTCTAACGTCCTTCTGGAAGTCCGATCAGGTCGCCGAGTCTTCGATCCCACTCCGCCGGTTCGAAGGAGCTCATCCCGCCCCCCGAGGTGAACGTGAGCTCTCCGAAGTAGATCCGGTCCTCGACCACGTAAAGATCGACCCGGACGAAGGGGAAGTCCTCGGACAACCGGCGGGCAATCTCGACCATGTCTTCCAGCCGGTCGGGTCTCGGTGCCTCGCACTCCGCATTCGGAACCCGGGACGTGAAGGGCATACGCTTCCAATCGAGGTCGTAGTAGTCCCGCCTGTGATTCGTCAGCTCATCAAAATCCACCTGCACCAGAATCGTCTGCTGTTCGCCTCTCCGAAAACAGAAGAACTGGAATTGGGACGGAATCCCGCCGTCATCATCCGCGAGGAACTTCTCGACGATGAGCCGGTGCGGCATATCCCGGTACTGCCACTCGCGCTTGTGCGCGTAGTAGCTTCTGGACAACCAGTCCTGCAGCGAACGCTTCGCCTCCGCCCCATCGAAAACGTTCTTGTCGGGGACGATGACGTTCCAGCCGCTTCCGTGTGTGGCCTTGATCACGAACGAGTTCGGCAGAGCGTCGAAGTCAATGTCGTCGGCGTCATCGTATACCCCGAGAAGAGGGACCAGGATGTCATCGCCGACCCGCTCGGCTACCCAGCCGCGCACCTCGTATTTGTCGGCGCAGATCACCTGGCGCGGGTCACGGTGCCTGAGGTTGAGCCACAGGACCTTCTCCGTGTAGGTGGTGGGATTGTCGAGGTCCGGGTCACGACCGAGCTCAGCGCGGTACTTGCGCCGGATGCGCTCTTCGTCGCTCTCCCACAGAAGCTTGAGGCTTTCCTTGATGCTTCGAATACGCCGCAGCGTCGTCAGCCGCACGCAAATTCCCCGGAGACGGTTCGGATTGGTGCACGCAGACTGATCATAATCTGGCCCGACCTGCGGGTACAGGCGGTTGGCCGCAGCGGCCTACTCCTCGCGAAGCACGTTCACCGGATCGACCCGGGTGGCTCGCCGGGCAGGGAGCCAGGCCGCCACCAGCGACACGGCGACCAGGAACAAGGCGAAGCCTCCGTAGGTGACCGGGTCGGCCGGGCTCACGCCGTACAGGATACTGGCCATGAGTCGGGTGAGTCCGAACGCCGCCACCAGTCCGAGCCCGACTCCAATGAGGGTCAGGGTCAGACCCTGCCTGGACACCATGCGTACCACGTCGCCGGCCTTCGCCCCCAGCGCCATCCGGATGCCGATTTCGCGGAGGCGCTGCACGACGGAGAACGACATCACGCCGAAGATTCCGATGGCCGAGAGAAACAGGGCCACGGCGCTGAACACAGTCAGGAGGCGACCCATGGCGCGGCTGCCCGCCAACGCCTGGTCCACGTAGCCTTCCATGGTCTCGATGTCGGTGAGCGGTACATCGGGATCCATCGCCTCGAGTTCCCGGTGCACGAGATCCGTGATCGCAAGTGGATCTCCAGGCGTCTTCACAAGCACGTACATGGCCGTGCTCCATCCCCGACCGCTCTGCTGGATCGGTACGTACATCTGCACCCGTGAGGGGCTCTCCAGCTCGTAGTGCCGGGTGTTCCGAGCGACACCGATCACCGTACGCCACAGCCGGGGCGCGTCGCCCTCGAAGTCCTCCGGAACCTCCTCTGTCTCGTAGGTCACGCGCTTCCCGAGCGGGTCCTCTCCCGGCCAGAACTGCTCGGCCATGCGCTCGTCCACCACGATCACGGGCTCCGCTCCATTGCGGTCGCCCAAGCCAAATCCACGGCCGCGCAGGATCGGGATCCCGAGGGTCTCGAAGTGGGAGGGAGTGACCATGTGGTACAGGACCGACCGGCCGTTCTCCTGCTCGAACTCCACGCCCTCCGGAAAGATGAAGTTCTCCCAACTGTTTCCCTGCAGCGGTACGATCTGCGAGAGAGAGGCAGATGTGGCTCCTGGAAGGGCTTCGACACGGTCGATGAACTCCTGGTAGAAGGCCCACGCCGCTGCCTGGTCATCGTAGCGAATGCGAGGAAGCTGGACCCGCGCCGTGAACACGTTCTCCGGCTCGAACCCTTTGTCCACTTTCTGCAACTGTCCGAGGCTCTGGATCATCAGGCCGGCACCAATCAGGAGGACTAAAGAGAGCGCCACCTCGGCGATCACCAGTCCCGAGCGCAGCCGCTGGCGTCCTTTGCCCACCGATCCCCGACTGCCCTCCTTGAGCTCGACGTTCAGGTCGGGCCGGGCTGCCCGGATCGCCGGCGCGATACCGAACAGGAGTCCGGCCAGGGCGGCTGCCGCGAAGGTGAATAGCAGGACGTTGAGATCCATCCCGATGTTCCCCTGCATGACGCTTGGGATATCGGCCGGGAGCATCGGGACGAGAAGACGAATTCCGATCCAGGCCAGTACGAGACCCAGCAGCCCCCCGGCCAGGCCAAGGACCACCGATTCGGTCATGAACTGCCGGACCATTCGGCCCTGGCCGGCTCCTAGCGCCGTGCGGAGGGCCGTTTCGCGTCGTCGGCTCTCGCCGCGAGCCAGGAGCAGGCTGGCCACGTTCGCGCACGCGATCAGCAGCACGAAGCCGACGGCTGCCATCAGGATCCACATCTGCCGACGGATGTCTCCCACGTACGCGTCGGTCAACGATTCGAGCTGTGCCACCGCCTGCTGCTCGCCCTCCGCGTCGGTGATTACGGCCGCGACGCGATCCAGGTCCGCCTGCGCCGATCCCAGCGTCACACCGTCCGCCAACTTGCCGATCGCCCAGCTGCCCTGGGAACAGCCCCTGCTCTCCCAGCACATCCGCTCTGAGTAGAAGCCCATCGGCACGAAGATGTCGGTGTCGGCGGACGGAAAGACGAACTCCGCCGGCATCACGCCGACCACCGTGAACGTCTCGCCGTCCAGGGCCAGGGTTCTTCCGAGCGCGTCCGGGCTGCCGCCGAAATGGCGTTGCCAGAACCCGTGGTTGATGACCGCGATCGGCTCAGCGCCCGCCCATGTCTCGGCGGAGCCGATCAGTCGCCCCAGGTGCGGCGACACGCCCAGCGTCTCGAACCAGTCGCCCAGGATGAGGCGGGTGGTGACCATCTCCGGACGTTCGCCGCCAGTCAGGGTGCGGGAGCGGGTGGCGTTGGCTCCCATGCTCTCGAATGTGGTGTTCTGCTCGCGCCAGTCCTTGAAGTTCGGAATGGACAGTGAGATCTCGAACCCGCTCGGGGCGATCACGTTCGGCACGGCGAGTCGGTCCTGTTCCGGCACCGGAAGCGGTCGGAGCAGTACCCCGTTCACGACGCTGAATATCGAGGTGTTGGCAGCGATGCCGAGCGCGATCGTCAGAACGGCGATAGCGGTGAAGGCCGGGTGCTTTCGCAGCACCCTGACGGCGAAGCGTAGATCCTGTCCGAGCGAGCCCATGGCACATCCTCCCGTCGAGTCCCATCCGTCCCCGTGCCTGCTCCCGCCGACCCGGACGACCATCTCCACTTGGACTACCGTTCCAGTATGGAGGTTGGACCGGGGTGGATGGAAGGGCAGAGCCAGTGGCGGTCTACGAGAGACCAGTGTTGCGCACCCGGTTGACATATCAATATTTCTAGTTACATTGATATGTATGAACAACGATACAAGCGAGTCTGCCGTCACCGAGACCCGGATGGAGCGCGTCTTTCACGCGCTCTCGGACGTGAAGAGGCTTCGAATCCTGGAGATCCTGCGGTCGGGCGAGTCCTGTGTGTGTGATCTCGCCGGCTCGCTGAACATCCGGCAGTCCCTTCTGTCCTTCCACCTGCGGACCCTGCGGGATGCGGGGCTGGTGAGCGATCGGAAGGAAGGACGGTGGGTCCACTACGCGCTCGACGAGGCGGCCCTCCGGGAGGCACGGGATTACGTGAACGGCCTGGCTCGCGACGCGAAGCGAGGTGTGGGCTTCCAGTGCTGCCGACACGCTTCGAAATGAGACATACCCCCTGACGTGAGGTGAACGATGTCGGACGCAAACGTGAAAGAAGTAGTGCGGGAGAAGTACGCCGAGGCGGCCCGGCGGGTAGCCAGCGAGGGCAAGACCTCCTGCTGCGGCCCGGCAGAGACGGATTCGGGGTGCTGCGGCGGAGGCATCTCTTCGTCAGCCGCCGATCTGCGCGATCCCGTCACACGGGACCTTTATGCCGACGCCGAGAAGGACGAATTGCCGGCCGATGCCCTGGCCGCTTCTCTTGGTTGCGGCAACCCGACCGCTCTCGCGGAACTGCGCCCCGGAGAAGACGTGCTCGACCTCGGGTCCGGCGGGGGAATCGATGTCCTGCTGTCCGCTCGTCGCGTGGCGCCCGGGGGCACGGCGTACGGGCTGGACATGACGGATGAGATGTTGCTCCTCGCCCGCAGGAACCAGAGGGAGGCAGGCATCAAGAACGCCCGCTTCCTGAAGGGTGAGATCGAAGCGGTCCCGCT
>CAYWLF010000130.1:0-7028 GCA_964458875.1 uncultured Gemmatimonadota bacterium | reverse complement strand
AATGATGGCAACTTCAGTTTCGGCGGCCGGAACTGGCTATACAACAGCATCACGCTGGACGGATCCTACTTCAACAACTCGTTCGGCCTCGACGACCCCGCGCCAGGTGGTCAGACGGCCACGGAGCCCGTTCCGTTCGACGCGGTGGAGCAGGTCACGGTCCAGATCGCCCCGTTTGACGTTCGTCAGAGCGGCTTCACGGGTGCCAGCATCAACACGGTCACCCGAAGCGGAACGAACCGCTGGAAGGTCTCCGCCTTCGCGTTCTACCGTAACCAGAACCTCCAGGGAAACAAGGTGAGCGGCGAAAAGGTGATCGCCGACCCGGACCTGAGCGTGGGCCAATACGGTTTCAGTGTGGGTGGCCCGATCATCCAGGACAAGTTGTTCTTCTTCTTCAGCGGCGAGCTGACGCAGCGGGATGACCCGGGATCGAACTTCGTCCCGTCAGCCGGCGGCACACCGGCGTTCGGAGAATCACGAGCCGAACAGAGTACGCTGGATGCCATCACGGAGCGCATGGCCACGGTCTACAACTACGCCACGGGGCCGTACTCCGGCTTCCTCCACGAGACCAACAGCAACAAGGCGCTGCTGAAGGTGGACTGGAACGTGGGCGCGAATCACAATCTCATGTTCCGGTACAATCGGCTGGACGCCGAGCGCGATCTCCCGCCCCATCCGTTCGTGCTCAGCATCAACAATTCCGGGCGGGGCCCGAATAGCTCGAGTCTCCCGTCCCAGAACGCGGGCTATCAGATCAACAACGAGCTCAACTCGTACGCGTTCGAGTGGAACGCCAGGGCCACGGAAGGCAAGTGGGCCAACCGGTTCTTCGCGAGCTACAACCGGTTCCGGGACTTCCGCAACGCGAACAGCGTGCCGTTCCCGACACTGGAGATCGCCGACGAGGACGGCGTCACGTATACCACGGTCGGGCACGAGCCGTTCTCGATCGAGAACAATCTCGATACCGATGTGTGGCAGTTCACTAACGACTTCACCTACTTCACGGGCCGGCACAGTCTCACGCTAGGCGCGAACTTCGAGCAGTTCCGGTTCTTCAATTCCTTCAACCTGTTCCGGTATGGGACATTCGGCTTTCCTGGCGGAGCGGGGAACTTCAACGGCCTGGACGATTTCTTCACCCGGACTACCCCGGGCGATCCGAATTTTTATGACGCGGAATCCTTCATCGTAACGGGTGACTACAAAGGGGAGAAGTTCAACCTCGGCCAGCTGGGCATCTACCTGCAGGATCAGTTCGTGATCAGCCCGACATTCACTCTGAACGCCGGACTCCGGGTGGACTTCCCGATGTACTTCACCGACCCGGTGGACAACCAATTTTCGCGAGACCTCACGGCGATTAACGGAGATGGAGAGAGCGTTGTCGTCGACCAGAGCCAACTTGCCGGGACCACGGCCCTGTGGTCACCGCGCGTGGGCTTCAACTGGGACGTTACGGGCGACCGCTCGACGCAGCTGCGCGGCGGCACCGGGATCTTCACTGGGCGCCTGCCGTTCGTGTGGGTCGGGAACGTGTTCTCCAACCCGAGCACGAATCCCAATATCTGGCCTGATGCGCCCAAAGTGGTCACCAGCGAACCGCGGCCGGGCTCTGGCGAGGACAGCTTCATCCTGCAGCAGTCCTTTGACGGTATCGCGGCGATGGATCCGGACTTCAAGTGGCCGCAGATGTGGACCAGCAACATTGCCATTGACCAGCGGCTTCCGTGGGACATGGTGGGAACATTCGAGTTCATCTACGGCAAGGACATCAACAACATCTACATGCAAAACATGGACTTGCCAGCTGAGACGGATGTGGGCACCCTGGCGGATGGGAGGCCGAACTACGCGGGCCAGCGCAACAATGCTGATCCCGCCTTCCTGGGCAGGTCGATCTACGTCCTCAGCAATACGGACGAAGGTCGGAACTACAACATCACGTTGCAGCTCAGGAAAGCGTGGGAAAGCGGACTCGGGATAGGCCTGTCGTACGCCTATCTGGACGCCACGAACACGCTGAAGTCGACGGAGATCGCCAGCGTTCTGTGGGGCGGGCAACCGACCACGGGCAACCCGAACCTGCCGATCGCCTCGCCGTCGGAGTTCGGCCAGCGCCATCGGATCGTCGCTACAGGCACCTACAACCAGCGGTGGAGCGATCTACTCAGGACCAGCTTCGGGCTGTTCTGGGAAGTGGCCGAGGGAGGAGCGTTCTTCGCGGGCGGCGGAAACCGTTATTCCCACATCTATTCGGGTGACGTGAACGGAGACGGGGCGTTTAACGACCTGATCTTCATCCCCGAGGGACCGGGCGACATCAACCTGGCGGACCCCGCCCAGTGGACGGCCCTCAACGCGTTCATCGAGCAGGACCCGTACCTGAGCAAGAACCGGGGGAAGATCGCCGAACGCTTCGGCCTGCTGAACCCGTGGTACACGGACCTGTCGCTCCGGATTCTACAGGACTTCATCTTCGGCAGCGGCGACACGGACAACGTTCTCCAGGTCAGCATCGACTTCGAGAACATGCTGAACATGTTCAGCTCGAGCTGGGGCGTGCGCCAGGTTGCGAACTCGGCGGCGCTGATCCCACTGATCTCAACAGGCAGCCTCGACGCCAACAACAGTCCGGGGCTCAATGTGAATAGGGCCATAGTCTCCGGCGCTGTGACAGAGACCTTTGAGGATGACCTCGGTGAGCTCTCGCGCTGGCGGATCCAGTTCGGCATCCGGTACTTCATGGACTGATTCATATTCGGAGGGGCGTCGACCCTGACACCCTTCCCAACCTCTTCCCGGGCCGCTCGCCGATTGGTGGGCGGCCCGGTCTTCTTTACCGGTGGCCGGGTTTACAGACCTCGCGGGTTCGTACATCCTGGAACAGCAATCCTGGCAGCCAGAAATCTAAACCGATGATCTAGGGGGGTGAGCATGGGGCGTCGTGCGCGCAACGTCCGGAACGCGATCGCTACGTTCCTGCTGGTCCTCCCGGTTGGCAGCGCGTGCTCCGACGACGGGGGCAGGATCCCGACGGACCTTCCTCCCGGCGATGACGGCGCCGGCGAACCCACGGTGGGCAGTGTTCATATCGTACCGGTCGGCGAGACCCTCATCGTCGGGGCGGCCGTCCAGCTGTCGGCCGCCGTGCTGGACGCTGCGGGAAACGAGCTGCGGCACGCCGTCACGTGGGCGACACCGGACCCGGCGGCGGTCGAAGTCTCCGGTTCCGGGCGGGTCTACATCCGCCAGGCGGGTTCGCCGCGCGTGATCGCAATGTCGGGGATGGCGGCCGACACGATCGCTCTCGAGTGCATTCCCCGTCTTGCCGTATCGGACGATTCGGCTACGGTGCGCCCGGGCAGCGAGGTCCAGCTGGAGGCCATCCTGGTGGGCGCCGCGTCACCCGAACCGCCTCCTGGCGCCGTGACCTGGAGCAGCTCCGACGACTCGATCGCCGAGGTATCCCCGGATGGCATGATCTCAGGCATGTCCATCGGCCGGGTCGAGGTGCAGGCCGCCTACGGCGATCAGGTGGTGAGTATAGGCATCAGCGTGTATCGCCCCCAGTTCGTGTCGATAAGTGCTGGAGCCATGCACAGCTGCGGACTCCTGGTCGAGGGTACCGCCTGGTGCTGGGGCGCCAACGGCCACGGAGACCTCGGTACCGGAGACACGAGTCACCGATTGGTTCCGACACGCGCGGCGACCGACGTGAGGTTCCGGCAACTGGAAGCGGCCGGTGGGTTCACGTGCGCGGTGGCGATGGATCACGTCGGTTACTGTTGGGGAGACGACTCGATGATGGAGCTGGGCAATCCGGACGTTGGGCGTCACAGCACCGTGGCCGTCCCGTTGTACGGCGACCTGCGGCTCCAGATGATGAGCGGCAGCGACATGGCGCACGGGTGTGGCCTTACACTCGGAGGCGATGCCTGGTGTTGGGGCTACAACCGGTTCGGCATGATCGGGCACGGAGTGGCGCGGGACGAGCCGCGCCCCGTGCCTGCCGTGGGTGGGCATACGTTTACCAACCTGCATTCATTCTTCTTCCGGACGTGCGGCGTGGACACGGAAGGCCGCGTCTACTGCTGGGGGCGCGGAGGCGCAGCCCAGGTCGGAGATCCGTCATTCGAGCCAGAGGAGTGCTCGGGGCAGACGTGTGCCACGCGGCCGCACCCCGTTCGATCCGATACCCGGTTTCAGGCGGTCAGCGTCGGCCGGTTGCATACCTGTGCGCTCAGCAGTGACGGAAGCGTGTACTGCTGGGGCGAGGGGGCGGACGGCCAGATCGGAACGGGAACGCTCGACGATGTGTTCACGCCGGCCGAGGTCCTTCCCGGGGTAGAATTCGTCGCGGTTACCACCGGCCGGAATCACTCGTGCGCCCTCACGGTGGACGGTCGGGCCTTGTGCTGGGGCGACAACGAGGATGGCCAGTTGGGCGACGGCAGCATGACTTCCCGCACCTTGCCGACGGACGTCTCGACCGAGCTGCGATTTGTCGGGATCAATGCCGGGTACATGCATACCTGCGCGATCACGGCGCAGGGCGACGCCTACTGCTGGGGAGCTAACGGAATGGGCCAACTGGGCGACGGAACCATGGAGGACCATCTGGTTCCCGCACCGGTACTCATGGACTGAGTCCTGCCCGGCCTAGAAGAGGAATCCCAGGTCGAGTTCGAAGCGCACTGCGCCGGCGTCGCTGCCCCCCGTGACCATGAGACGCGCAAACCCGATCCGGGAGGTGATTCCCACACCGGCGCCGAACCCGGTAATGAAGTCGTCGGTTTCGAACCGCCACTCCTCGGGCAGCGCCGCCGTGTTCCAGCGGGCGAGCGCGAACAGGCCGTCGGTCAGTTCCCACTGAAGTCCGATGTCAAGCATCTGCAGATGCTGCCCCCGGCTTTCCATCACCCGTTGGCCCGCGAACGAGAATTGCCGGTCGGGATACAGGTAGAAAGTGTTCGCCCCGCCGACGAAGAACAGGTACTGGGAGGGAAGATCAGTTCCGTCGGAGGTCCCGACGACGGCCCGCCCGCGCACTGAGACGGCGTCCGTGATGGGAACGGCGGCGTCGACGTCCAGTACGTGGTGCGAGAAACCTCCTCCCTCGTTGGTCAGCGCCCCATCACCCCACTCCGTCTTGCCGACGATCTGCACGCCGGACCGTGGAAACACCAGCCGATCCCAGGTGTCCACCTTCACGACACCGGACAGCGTGAAGTAGGTGCGCTCCTCGCCACTCCAATCGGACACGAGCTCGGCCCCCTCCGACTCCACCCCTTCGAACTTGATCACGGCGCCCACCGAAGTGGAGTACCCGAGCCCGAGCCCGAGAAACGCGCTGATGTGACTCACCGCCACCCGAGGCTCGGCAACCCGTTGGCCGTCGACATACAGATCGAACGGGCTCCGCTTGTACTCGGCCTGCAGCCCGACCAGTGGAGCCACGTTCCATCCGAACCGCTTCTGGATCTCCGCGGACAGGCGCGTCTGCTCTCCGAGCCGCAGGTCGGCCAGCAGAGTCGAGCCGGGAAGCAGGAGATTGCGCACGGCAGCCGTCCCCAGGATCGAGGCCTTGTACCGTCCTTCGTATCGATAGCTACCGCCCACCCAGCTTCGCCCCCGGTCCTTCACCCTGACGGTGAGGACCTGATCGGAACCGTTGGGCGCCGGATCCAGGCGATACGAGACGCGCTGGAACATCCCGGTATCGTAGACCCGTGACACGGCCTCGTTCACGTCGCGCACGTCCAGTTCGGTCGGGACCTCCAGCCCCAGGCTCCTCAGGACCGACGCTTCCGAGGACTTCTCGAGGCCGGCGACGCGTATCTCGCTGACCCGCGCGAGTTCGGTCAGCTGGCTGTCCTCGAGTTCCGGCCGAGTGGCTCCGAGTCCGGTCAGACCCAGACTCCGCAGCTCATCCAGGGCCGATTCCGCTGCCGCGCGACCGCGAGCGATGATCTCTTCCGCGTTGCCGAAGTCGGCCGAGTTCAGGCCTTCGATGTCGGGCTGGATCATCACATCGCAGAGCTCGGCGTCGATGTGCCGGCGTTCTACCGTCCGATAGGCCATCGTCTGCGCCAGGATGTCCACCAGGGTCCGCAGGCTGTCCGCGGTCGCCAGCGGCTTCGTGACATCGCTGCAGATGATGACGTCAGCCCCGAGCGCCTCTACCTCCGGCGTCGGCAGGTTGCGCACGATGCCCCCATCGATGAGATAGCGACCCTCGATTTCGACCGGCGCGAACACGCTGGGAATCGCGAGGCTGGCACGAATGGCATCGGGCAGGAAGCCGTGGTCCAGCACGACCGCGTCGCCTGTTTCCGCATCCGTGGCGACGGCGGTGAAAGGAATCGGCAGGTCTCGAAAGTCGCGAACCGGGTGGACGCGCCACGTCAGACCTGTCAGAAGCTGAGTAATACGCTGGCCCTGGATGATGCCGCTCGGAAGACGCGGAGCACCGTCGATGATCGGCAACCCGAAAACGGTGCGTCCCTGCTCCACCTTCCGCTCGACCGGGAGGTTGCGGCGGTCGGGGGCATCGCTGAACATGCGGTCCCAATCCACTTCGGCGGCCACGAAGCGCAACTCGTCCGTCGAGAGCCCCGAGGCGTACAAGCCACCGACGACGCTGCCCATGCTCGTGCCGGCGATCGCGTCGACCGGGATCCCTGCCTCCTCGAACACCTCGAGCACTCCGACGTGCGCGAATCCGCGGGCGGAACCACCGCTCAGGGCAAGACCGATGCGGGGACGCTCGACTCCTTGTGAGTCTATGGCCGAGGAGTCGGTTTGTTGGGCATGCAGGGACGTGGCGGCCAGGGCCACGATGGCACACGCCGCGGAAAGGGATGGCGGAGGGAAGTTCACAGGGCCTCTTCAGTGAATCAGGGTTGGGGTATCGGAACCGATCCGGAACGTGAGCCAGCCGGAATCACCCGGGTCGGGGGAGGAAGTGGCCGGACGCCGGGCGGCACCGCACCCGGCGGTGGGTACGTCGGCGTTGTCGT
>CAYWLF010000129.1:0-7042 GCA_964458875.1 uncultured Gemmatimonadota bacterium | reverse complement strand
CGCGCTCCAGCTCCTGCATGATGATCCCGTACGCGACGTTGTTCAGGCCGGCGCAGCCGTACTCTTCGGGGAGGTTGGCGCCGTAGAATCCGAGCTCACCCATCTTCGGAATGAGGTCGGTGGGGAACGTGTGCGCCATGTAGTGCTCGTTGATGACGGGCATCAGTTCTTCGTCCACCCAGTCGCGCACCATATCCCTGACGGCGCGTTCCTCTTCGCTCAGGAGGCCGTCGATGTCGTAGAAGTCCACGCCTTCGAAGCTCATGTCACCTCGTCACGTCTGTTCATAGGATGTCTTGCGGGTCGCCGTCCCGGCTCTCAGTGGAGCGGATGCTATCGCCTGCGACGCTTGCGGTCCAGCGCGGGGTGGGAGGCCAGTCGCTCCTACCTCACCCAATCGCCTCGAGGGCCTTGAAGTAGACGTCGTCGGGGATGTCGGCCTCACGCTTCCAGCGGGCGCCTGCGGTATGGAAGTCCGGATCTGCCCCGCGGCGCCGGTTGTGCTCGACGAGCTTCTCGACCGGATCCTGTGAGATCTGGGGCGTCTCGCGCGGCCGCCCCAGGTGTACCTGCCCTTTCGGATCTCTGAAGGCCGGCTGCTTGTCCCTGCCCCACCATTCGGCCCTCCACCCCTGCTCGTGCAGGAGCCTGTGATGATGACCACACAGGAGCAGCAAGTTCTCCAGCTTCGTCTCTCCTCCATCGGCCCAGTGCTGGATGTGATGCGCGTCCGTGAACCTCAGGCCACAGCCCGGAAAACGGCAGCCTCTGTCCCTGGCCTCGAGGGCCCGGCGCACGGCCGGCGGAATGGTGCGGGTCCTTCGGCCTACATCGAGTACTGATCCATCGGCTCCGTGGCCTATGCTGACCACCGCCGCATCGCACGACAGCCTTCGAGACGTTTCAGCTGAAACGCGTGTGCCGTCTTCCAGCTCGGACTGGCCGAGGCCGCTGCCGTCTGATTTCAGTGTTTCCTGGTCCACATGCAGCAGCACCTGGTAACGCTCCGCCTTCGTGCCGCTGACGGGAGCGTTCTCTTCGAACCCGGCTGCCATGGCTCGCTCGGCGACTCGTCCCAGTGCGTCGGCTCTGCGGTGCGCCGCATCTCGAAAAGACGTTTCAGCTGAAACGCTCTTCCTCTCATGGTAGAGAGCATCGGACGCCGCCTCGACCGCACGCATGAGAAGCGCCCCAATTTCGGGGGTGAGCCGTCCCTTCACCTCGTACATGCCCTCTTCGTCCGGGAAGACGGAGAAGGTCCGGCTCTCGAAGCGCTCCTTCTCACGCTCCGCTTCGTCCTGCCGGCTCCCGAGCTTGAAGCCGCGAACCATGCGCTCGAGCTGCGCGGTGGTCGCTCCCCGAGCCAGGTCGAGCAGATCCGCCTCGTTCTCGGGAGTCGCGACTCGGGTGAGAGCTCGCACGGCTGAGAAGCTCAGCTCGCCCCGGCTCATGGACGCCCCGATCTCCGGCAGCTTTACCAGGGCTCGGGCCGCCCGCACTCTCTCACGGCACGCTCCGAGGTCGAAACCGGTGCGGAAGGCCAGCCAGTGAGCGCACGACCGGTGGCCGGCGAGCTCCCAGCCTCGCAGACGGTCGTACTCGGCCACCAGGGTCAGGAACCGGTGCTCGGCAGCGTGAATGTGCGCCGCCAGGAGCACGATCTCTTCTTCCAGCGTCTCGAGCCTGTCTGTATCAGGCGACGCATCAGCCTCAGCAGCCGCGTAGACGCTTGCCGTCTCACGGACGTGGTAGGTGACGGCGACCCGGGTAGCGAAGCAGATCATCGAGAACTCCCGTATCGAGGATACCGAACAAACACCGAATCATATCCTCAATATACACCCCCACTTTTCAGACTTTGAGGTTCATTTACAGGGCACGAACGAGGGTCAGGAGGTCAGACGGTTCACAGGCGGCGGAGAACAGCGGAGAGAGAGCATCCAGCGGGCCTCAGGGGCCGCTTACACAACAGATCCCGGACTCGCGCACAACCGTACCCCGAAATCCGTCAAGAGCCCTTGTGACAGTTTGCCAGGCGCGAGAGCAAGGTCTGGCCCCATACGAGAGAGGAAGTCTGACGGTCCGCCGGCAGGAGGAAGCGCGAGGCGAACCGATCGCCGGTCCCGCGCGGATCGAACGACGTCCTCGGTGGCCGCGCTCGGCGCCTCACCGGGTGCGCAGGTAATTCCGGAACAGCACACGGCCGATGCGGGAACCCAGGTACCACGACGCCAGGAGGGGCAGGGCCCAGGCGTAGGTCGGGAGCACGGTGCCGGTGCCGGCCGCCAGGATCCACACGAGGAAAGGCAGGGTGATCAGTGCGGCGACCAGGTACTGTCCCCTCCGTACCTTCCGCTCCAGTTCCGTGCGGCAGGTCTTGCACCAGTTCCACCGGTCCAGCGTGCTGCCGGGAACTTCCTGTCCGCAATGCGCGCAACTCGCGTCCGACGCCTCGCCGGAATCCCGGTGCTCTACGTCAAACGGCCGCGACATCGCCCTGCATCGTCTCGATCACCGCGGCCGTGTATTCCGTGGTGCTGGCCGATCCGCCGAGGTCCCCGGTCACGGTTTCACCACGAGTCACCACGCTCTTTACGGCGCCCCGGATCCGCGAGGCCGTCTCGCCCAGGCCCAGGTGTTCCAGCATCAGGCAGGCCGCGAGTAGCAGGGCCGTGGGGTTCGCGATGTTTCGCCCCGCGATGTCCGGCGCTGAGCCGTGCACCGCCTCGAACATCGAGATGTCCTTGCCGATGTTCACTCCGGGCGCGAAGCCCAGTCCGCCGACCAGGCCGGCCGCCAGGTCCGACAGGATGTCACCGAACATGTTCTCCGTCACGATCACGTCGAACTGGTACGGATCGAGTACCAGCTGCATGGCCGTGGCGTCCACGATTCGGTCTTCGAACTCGACCGCGCCGGCGTAGTTCTTCGCCACGTCACGACCCACTTCCAGGAACAGCCCCTGGGTGTACTTGAGGATGTTCGCCTTGTGGACGAGGGTCACCTTCTTTCGCCCGTGCTGCAGCGCGTACTCGAAGGCGTAGCGCACGATGCGATCCGAACCATAGCGCGTGATCAGCATCACGGACTCGGCCACGGCCCGCGGGTCCTGCCGCATGCCGATGTAGTGCTCGATCCCCGCATACAGGCCTTCGGTGTTCTCGCGGACGATCACGAGGTCGATGTCCGTGTAGCGGCCGCCGGGCACGATGCTCTGCGTGGGCCTGACGTTCGCGTACAGGTCGAAGTGCTTGCGAAGGGCGACGTTGATCGAGCGGAACCCGGCGCCGATCGGAGTCGTCAGCGGGCCCTTGAGGCAGAACCGGTTTCTCTCGATCGAATCCAGGGTCTCCTGTGGCAGCAGATCATGACCGTGCTCCGCGGCGGCCAGGCCGGCTTCCTGCCGGTCCCATTCGATCGGCGCTCCGGCGGCTTCGAGTATTCCCACGGTGGCCTCGGTGATCGCCGGTCCGATGCCGTCGCCCGGGATGAGAGTGACCGTATGCACCGTCAGCTCCCACCCTTCACGTATTGCGTGCTGTACTCGAAATCGGCGGTCTCCTCGCCGTACTCGATGAGGTCCAGGATGTAGCTCGGACGGCGCGTGCCCTCGAGCCTTGCCTTCCCCACCAGGGTGATGGCCCGCGGCCACGTGAGGCCATTCAGGGTGCCGCGGGGAAGCATCGCGCGAGCGATCATGCGCCCGCGCCCATCGGCCGTGGTGACCCGCACTCCGCCCACTCCGGACCAGGACTCGAAGACTTCCTGTGTCTGGGGTGAGAACAGGTAGATGAAGGGTCCGACCTTGGCCCACGTCTCTCCGCCGCGCCTGAGCTGGTCGGCCGCCTGGTAGACCTCCACGTCCACCACGTTGCCGTTGAGGCTGACCGTCGGTCCCTCGCCATACAGGCCCACCAGATCGGCATCCGTCGGCAGCTGAAGCTCCTCGGGCCGGTCACAGGCCGAGAGAGAGGCGACAGCGGCGGTCACCAGCACCGCGAGGCCCACGGGGTGCAGTTTCCTCACTGCGCGAGCTGCTCGGCCATCCGGTTGGCCAGCGTCGCCAGGAGCGAGCCCGAATCCGAGGTGCCAGGATCACCCATGAACTCACCCAGCCACAGCACGTCGGAACGCCGAATGTCGATCATGGCGGTCAGAAGGTAGGCCCGCTGGGCCGGGGCCACCGCGTCCCCACCGGAGTAGGCCACCTCGGAGCCCGAGCGCGCATCGTCCGTCGATTCGACCTCCACCGTGAGCCGGACGGGTACTAGCACGTAGCGCGTGTCATACAGGGCGGCCAGGGTGCGCAGTTGCGTGTGAAGCGGCTCCGGAATGTACTTCCGCCTGTCGATGGGCACGAGCAGGGGATTGTACGCCAGCCGGTCCGGCTTGATGGAGAGCGACGGGTTGCGCTCCATGGTGCGGCGCAGGTCCGAGGGTAGAACCCAGTCCTCGGCCGAACGCCTTTCCGAAAACGCGAACTCGAGCTCGGCGTCCATGGCCCGCAAGGCATCCTCCTCGGTGCGCGCCATTCCCGGCCAACTCCCATCGTCCAGTGGAAGGGTGGACTGCACGGGCACCAGGACGACTGTGGTACCATTCGGAAAACGCGGCATGCCCGGGTCCTGCCCGATCGCAACCGCCGGGCTCGCGAGGGCCACGCCCAGGACGGCGCAGGCCATCAGACCCCGCCGGCCGCCGTTATTTGATCGAATCGTATTCATGATACGCGTGGTTACACCCGGAAGCGGAAAAGGTACCCGGAAACTAGGGCGCGGAGGTCGGGAGGAGCCGGAGACCGAAGACGATCAGGATCACGCCTATCACGACGAACACTACCGCAAGACCGGGCTTCGAGATGGCGACCAGGGTCAACGAGGCAAAAACCGCCGTTAAGCCCAGCATCGCCGTGGTCAGGCCGACGAGACGTCGGACGTGTGGTTGGTCACTCATCTTTGCCTCCGGACGGAACCGGGAGGGCTCGTTCGGCACAGGCGGCGATCTCGTCGGCGATCTCCTCTCGAGTCAGCGTGTGATCACTCCGCTTCGCAAGGGCGAACACCGCGTCGCACAGGGCTCTGTCCTGCGGATCGTAGCCGTGCTCCCGAAGCCAGAAGCGGACGTTGCTCAGGCCGGAGACGGGTGAGACCTCGATTTTCTGCTCGAGCCCGAACAGAGAGGCCGGAACGCCGCTGTACACGCGGTCCACGAGCCACTCGTCCCCCATGTTCATCGCCTTGATGATCGCCGAAGCGTGTACCCCCGTGCCCGTGCGGAAGGCATCGCTTCCAACGACCGGATACGAGTG
This sequence comes from uncultured Gemmatimonadota bacterium, assembly GCA_964458875.1. Lineage (GTDB taxonomy): Bacteria > Gemmatimonadota > Gemmatimonadetes > Palauibacterales > Palauibacteraceae > Benthicola. The sequence goes on along the minus strand of CAYWLF010000129.1, from coordinate 1,734 downwards.
AGGAATCTCGATCCCGCAGATGTCGGCGGCCAGGCGGCAGTACTCCGGCAGCCGCGTCAGATCGACATCGTGCATGTCGAGGAGCTTGAGGTTCACCAGAAGCAGGTCCATGGCCGTATTCCCGACCCGCTCGCCGATTCCGAGCGCCGTGCCGTGGACACGGTCGGCGCCTTCCTCGATCGCCGCAAGCGCATTGGGCATCGCCAACCCACGGTCCCTGTGCCCATGCCAGTCGATCTTCACGTCCTCGCCAGTGTCGAAGATGACCTTGCGGACGAATCGCACCAGCTGACGCACCCCGAACGGAGTCGCGTGGCCCACCGTGTCGGCGAGGCAGATGCGTCGGGCGCCGCACTCGATGGCCGTCGTGTAGAGCGCTTTCAGGGTTTTGGGACGAGACCGTGTCGTATCCTCGGTCACGTACATCACGTCCAGGCCTTCTTCCGCCGCGAACGTGACCGCTTCTGCCGTGGTGCGAAGCAACATCTCGAGGCCCCAACCCTCGGCGTACTGCCGAATCGGGGAGCAGCCGATGAAGGCCCCCACTTCCATCCGAAGACCCGTCGCCTGGGACACGTCCACGATCGGGGCGATATCCGCCTTCACGGTGCGCGCGGCACAGTTTGGAGCGATCGGCAGGTCTTGATCGGCGATTTCGCGGGCGAGCGCCAGGACCGCTTCCCGGGCCCTCTGCCCTGCCCCCGGGAGACCGATATCCGCCGCCTGTATTCCCATCTCCGCGATGAGGTGCAGCATCTCGATCTTCTGCTCGATCTGCGGGTCCCTGACCGTCGGATTCTGGAGGCCGTCGCGAAGCGTCTCGTCGTCCAGCTCGACGTGCGCCCGGGCGTAGGCGAAGCTGCCTGGCAGCCGGTTCCAGTCGTAGATCAGGTCGTTGGGGTCCACACTTCCTCCGGGTCCGGTCGGCGAGAGTCGCCTCTCGCTCAGTTCAGCGCGTCGATCACGGTATGGTCGCCCACGGAAGCCGTGCCCGTCAATCCGCTGGCCACCACGTGATCGCCGATCAACGAATCGTGAACGTCGCACCCCTCGAGCACGCTGTTCTCTCCCACGATACACTCTCGCAAACGTCCCCCCCGGATGGTCGATCCGGCTCCGATGCTGACGTTCGGCCCGATTTCCGTGTTCTCGAGCACTACGCCGGGCGCTACGCACACCGGCGGGACGATGCGGACGCCGGCGGCAGGTGCGGGCTCGTCCGCAGCGCCCGAGAGGAGAACCTCGCGGTTCGTCTCCAGGAGCGTCTCCGGCTTCCCGCAATCCCACCAGTGATCGACCTCCGCCGTCAGGAGGCGGGCACCGTGGTCGATCATGTACTGGAACGCATCGGTGAGAAAGTACTCGCCGAACTTCGGGGGCGATGCCATCACGTGCGAGACTCCCTCGAACATCAGCCGCCAGTCCCTCAGGTAGTAGAGGCCGATGTTCGCCAGCCGGGAGATCGGCTCGGCGGGCTTCTCGACGATCCGGACCATATCGCCGTTCTCGTCGGTGACGATCACCCCGAACCGCTGGTAGTCCTCGACCTCCTTGGCCCAGATGATCCCGTCGCGGTCCGGCATCTCCTGGATGAGGCCGAGATTCGCATCGAACAGCGTGTCCACGAACACGATGAGGACCGGACCATCCACGTAGGGCTCGGCCAGCCGGATCGCGTCGGCCGTCCCCAGCTGCTGCTCCTGGGGTACGGCCCGGAACGACAGGTCCGGATGC
>CAYWLF010000128.1:0-7043 GCA_964458875.1 uncultured Gemmatimonadota bacterium | reverse complement strand
CCCGGAAGCGGCGCGATGTCCTTCAAGAGCGAGACGTGGTTCCGGGCTTCCTGGTTGGTCAGGTTCGTGCCTCGCAGGGTAATCTCGTGGACCAGGTTGCCCGTAAAGAACGCGTAGCTGACCGATGCGTTGAGGAACGTATATCCGGGCGTCGACGTCTCGAAGGCTGCCACCCGGGTCTGCTCGTCCGTGCGACGCACATCCACCGCCGCCCGCCAGCGGTCGATCTCCCACAGGGCACCCCCGCCCCAGCGGAGTGGCGGAATGAAGGGCAGAGGGTCGTCCGATTCTGTGGCCTCGGCGCGCACGTAGTCGCTGAAGCCGGTGAGCGCGAGGTGGTTACCGGGCCGGTGCAGGATCGAGACCTTGAGACTGAGTTCAAAGCCGTAGAACCTGGCGTCCGCCTGTCCGTACCGGGCGACCGTGAATCCACCCACCGCAGAATCCGTCGGCGTGATGAAGATGAAGTCGTCGAACGCATTCACGTAGCCGGCCAGTTGTCCGGTGACCGGACCCTCCGTGACGATCAGCGCCGCGTCGAGGCTGTGACCGATCTCGTTCACCAGGTCGGGATCGCCGATCTCGTACAGACGCGTCGCGGCGTGCGGCCCGTCCGAGAACAGTTCCTCGGCCGTGGGAAGCTTGGTCGAACGGGCCGCCGCGGCGGTCAGAGTCACTGACTCCGAGGCGGACCAGTTGAGGCCCAGCGAACCGGAGAATCCGTCACTGCTCTGGCTACGGCCGTCGATCACGTCGTGATCGTTGCCCTCCCAGCGAGCGCCGACGCCCATCTTGAAAGCCCCGATCGGGACTTCCTCGTACAGGAACAGGGCCAGCGATCCGGTCTTCGTGTCGGGGAGAAACGCTTCCAGTCCCTCGGCGCTCACTTCCCGTCTTCCATACTGGCCACCCAGCGTACCGGTCACGGGCCCGAGAGGCGCGTGCGTCGCCTCCAAACGGCCGTCGAAGTCGTTGTTGTCGAACCGTGTGCCCACCTCCTCGCCTTCGAGTTCCTTGTGATGGTAGTCCGCGTAACCCGCCCTGAGTTTCGCCGCCCGCACCAGGGTGCCTCCGAAGCTCCAGGCACCCTCCACGTCGAACCGGGTCTGATCCAGGTCGATCTGTACTCCGTGATCTTGTTCCTCCTCCCGAGTCGCGGGTGGTTCCTCCTCACCATGCTCGTGCCCCGGAACTCCGTACTTCGTGCCGTAGCCCGTGACTGCCGCACCGAGATAGCCGGCCGAGCCGACCCACGACGCACCGAGTGAACCTGTTCGCGTTTCGAGTTCGCTGTTCGGCAGAAAACCAAGGTCCGAGTGATCCTCACCGGGCTCCTGCGCCGAGGGAGCGACTGCGGGGCCAGGAATCCGATAGTCGTCCGTGTTCCTGAGAAGACCGCTGGCGTGCCACCCGAACGAACCGACCGTTCCATTGAGCGAGGCGCCCCCGTTCAGCTCATCGCTCACCGTGGCTCCCTGCACCTGGACTTGGCCCGTGAAGGCATGGATAGACTTCTCACGGGGAATTCGCGCGTCGATCATGTTGACGGCGCCACCGATCGCCGAGCTTCCGTACAACAGCGTCGAGGGGCCGCGGATGATCTCGATCTGCTCGGCGAGCATCGGTTCCACGGCCACTGCGTGGTCGGGTCCGCTTGCGGACACGTCGCCGCTGCTCACACCAGACTCCAGCATCCTGACCCGGTCACCCTGCAGACCTCGGATCACGGGACGACTGGATCCCGGACCGTAGTAGGTGGACGTCACGCCTGGCTGCTCGGCCAGTGTCTCCCCGATCGAGTTGCGGCCCTTCTCGACGAGTTCCCGACCGACGAGGACATCCGTCGCCTGGTAGAGTTCCGTCTGCGTGCGGGCCTCAGGGCCGACGCTCGCGATGATCGGCTCGGCGTGAAATACGGGCTCGAGCTGAATCGCGAGTTCGAGTGTCGCGCCGGCCTCGGCTGTGATGCGCTCCACGGCCCGCCCGAAGCGCGGGCTGTAGATCTCGAGCACGTAGGTCCCTGCGGGCACCTCGATGCGGAACCGACCATCTGCGTCCGCGTCCACGTGCCGTCCCAGGCCGACGACCCGGATCTCAGTGCCCGCCGCCGGCTCGCCGGTCGGCGTGACCACGCGACCCTCGACCGTACTGGCCGGCTGCTGGGCGGACCCGACTCGGGCGGACCCGAGCGCGAGCAGGATGGCTGCAGCCATGACCGCGAAGCACCTTCTTCTGACAGGAGTACGGCTGGTTTCCGGGAACATCCAACCTCCGAGCACATTCCGTGGTGGCGGCGCATCTCTCTGACCGACTTCTTTCGGCCCACCGCTCTCAGGCTTTGGAGAGGCTCAGGAAGGAGGTGATCGTGCTCGCTCTGCCTCGACCGTACGGCGGGCGTGGAGCTCCGGTGGGGGCGAGGCTTGCGTGAATCGGACCGCCGGATTCAACAAGACGAAGGCGACGGCCGGTGCGGCGGAGGTCCAGTTGGACTCCGCAACGTGGCAGATGGTGCACGTGGGAGTACCGGCCTGGCTGTCGGCGTGCGAGTGGGCGCTGGTGGCACTGAGCCCGACGACGAGGCAAGCTGCGAGGAGAACGGCGCTCAGTGAGCGCATCGTCCGCCGTGTACGGGTTTCCGCCGATGACAAGTTCGTTCTCTCCTCAGGTCATATACTGCGTCCGAAACGGTCCTGGAGTATCGTCCGATCGGCCCTCGCCGGCAAACATCGGCCTGCAACCGTGATGCGGACGAGGCTGCTGATTGAAGGCCGCCGCCTCTCACTCCATCACGAGTACGGCGCTGCCGTCGATCCGGTCGTTCTTCAACCGGATCAGGGCTTCGTTGGCCTCCGAGAGAGGGAAGGGTGTGACGCGGGCGCGCACCGGAACCTCCGCCGCTTCCCGGAGCAGTCTCCTCCCGTCCTCGCGCGTGTTGGCCTCCACGCTGCGCAGGTTCTTCTCGTGGAACAGGTGCGCCTCGTAGTCGAGCCCTGGCACGGGCGTCATGTAGATACCGGCCATGGCAACCGTCCCGCCTTTGCGCAGTGACCGGAGAGCGTCCGGGACGATCTCGCCCGCGGGGGCGAAGATGATCGCGCTGTCCATCTCCACGGAAGGGAGCTCAGCCGCGTTGCCCACCCAATGCGCGCCCATGTCGGCCGCCAGGCGGCGGTGGCTTTCGCCTCGCGTGACGACGTGCACCTCGTGGCCCCTGTGAAGGGCGAGCTGGATCACCACGCTCGCGGATGAACCGAAACCGTACAGGGCCAGCCGGCCGCCAGGCGGCACTTCCGCCCGCTGCAGGGCGCGGTACCCGATGATTCCGGCGCACAGGAGTGGCGCCGCCTGCACCGCATCGAACCCTTCCGGGATCCGGTACGCGAATTCCTCTGACACCAAGGCCATTTCCGCGTATCCACCGTGGTCGTGGTATCCCGTGTAGCGAGAGTCCGGACACAGGTTCTCGTCTCCGCGCCGGCAGTAGACGCACTCGTCGCACGTGCCTCGAAGCCACGCGATCCCCACTCGATCCCCCGGCGAGAACTCTCCCGCTCCAGGGCCGAGGGCATCCACGTGGCCCACGATCTGGTGGCCGGGAATAATGGGCAGAGAGTACTCGGGAAGGTCACCTTCAATGACGTGCAGGTCGGTGCGGCACACACCGCAGGCGCGCACCCGGACTCGGATCTCGCCCGGACCCGGTTCCGGATCCGGCACTTCGATCAGTCGCAGCGGTCTGTCGGATACGGGAGAAATCCGATCGAGGACCATCGCTTTCATCGCGTCGCCTCCGGCCGACGGCACACCCACGCGAGGGCAAGGGAACGATGAAAGCTATCGCGCCGCCCGGCGGGACGGGAGCGTTTCAGAGGAACGGCCCTCGGGCCAGGCACTTCTAGAAAGTGCCGAAAATCAGTGCCGCGGTGAAGACGTCCCGCGAGGCGACTGTATACTCTGCGTTGAGGCCGACGGGGCCGAGCGCCAGTGTACCACCCAGCTTGAAGGTCACGTCGTTCGGCGTCTCCTGAGTGAACTCGACCTTCTGGAGCTCAACAGGAACGTCGGCGGCGATGTCGGGCTCGAACTCGTAGGAGACGTCCAGGTTGGCGTTCTCGAGCGTGCCCGCCCCGTAGAACGTGACCACCGACAGCTTCTTGCTCGCGATCAGCGAGAATTGGGTGGAATTGGCGTCCAGGTAGTCGCCGACCTTGAAGTGCTGGAACCCGAAAGCGACTGCCACGTTGAGAGGCGGTTCGTCCCAGATCCACTGGTCCAGGGAGTGTTTGATCGCTCCTCCGATCATGCTGATCGATCCCACGTCATCGCTCGGGGTGAAGCTCGGAATGAAGCGGAGTACGAGTTCCGTGCCCAGGGGGATGCCGAGTGCTCCCTGGATCGCCGCGTACGGCGCCACCGGTATGTCGAAACCCTTGGGGAACTGGATCGCCCAGTCGGCCGGGTTCTCTCCAAGGGCGAGCAGCGAGTCCCTGAACTCACCCTGGGGGACCAGGACTATGCCGTCGCCCACACCCGTGACGGTCGGTGACAGCCCCGAACTGCCGGCCGGGCCATACGGATCCGAAAAGAAGCGACCCTCGATTGTGATCGTGTCCGGAAGAACCGGCTGAAAGGTGTCGAGGTCGTCGGGGACGAATGAGCCCATCACACGAAAACCCGCGTCGAACCCGAGTACGTCGTGTACCTCGGCCGTGTGGTAGAAACCCGAGTTCAGGGCCGCCGCGAGTCCGGTGGACAGGGGACCGATATAGAGCTTGCCGTTCGCTTCGTTCAGGCTGCTCAGCGACTCTGAAACGTCCTGGGCCAGCAGGCGATTCGACGACCCGGTGACGAGGCCGAGCGCCAGCCCGCAAGTAAGAACCCAGCGGAGCGAGTATCGGATCGTCACGATTGGCTTCTGCATGGTTGCGTCCTGTCGGCTGCGGCTGCGCCCAATCTCCGGCGAGGGCGGCGGTCGGAGGATAACAGGGCATGAGTCGCGCCAGAGAGTGGGCGCCATCCGGGGCGGTGCTAGCTCGGCGGCCGTGAGCGCCCAATCCGCTGAGGTCAAAGGACTTTGGAGGCGATCGGTGGCCCCGTAGCGGCCAGAAGATAGGGCGATATGCGCCGACCGGGGTGAGACATGGATCGCATCGACCGGCAACTGTTGCAGATCGCGGCGCTGTCGAGGAGCGTCGCGCAGGTTGTCGGCCGCAGTCGCAGGCGCTGCTTATGCGGTAGAAGCGGCCAGCACCGGGAGAGCCTGGCGACCCGTGGCACCGGCGGCCACGCTCAGGTCCGCGGCGCCCGCTAGCGTGGCGCGAACCAGGCTTCCAGGATCGGCGGGACCGGTGACCCGGACTCGCAGGTAGTCTCCCGTGAGTCCGGTGGATTCAGTCTCCACCGCGACCAGGGCATCGGTTCCCTTCCGCGCGGCGGTGTAGGCAGATCCCTTGGCTACGCCGATTTCGCGCAGATCCCGTGATCTCTCGGCGGCTACGTGGGCCGGCACTCGATCCTGAAGGTCCGCGGCGTGCGTTCCCTCGCGAACCGAGTACGGAAATACGTGCAGGTAGGTGTACGGCAGCTCCTCCACCAGGGCACGCGTCTGGGAGTGGTCGGCGTCCGTCTCACCGGGGAAACCCACGATGATGTCGGCGCCCAGTCCTAGTGGCTGAACACGCTCGACGATCTCCAGCAGGCGGCGGCTGTACTGCTCCCGCGTGTGCCATCGCCGCATTCGCTTAAGCACCTCGTCGCTACCGCTCTGCAAGGGCACGTGCAGATGAGGGGCCAGAAGCCCATCGCCAGTCGCGAACAGCTCCACGATTTCATCCTCGATCTCCGTCGCTTCGATCGAGCCAAGCCGAAAGCGGACGCCGGGAACGTCGTTCAGCAGGCGTCGGCACAGCCGGGCAAGGGTGATTCCGCGATCGAGGTCGAGACCGTAGTGCCCGATGTGAATTCCGGTGAGCACGAGCTCCGCGTGACTCTCCGACAGGAGACGGGCCTCGGCGACCAGTTCGTCCGGCGTGCGGGAACGGCTGACGCCGCGCGCGATCCGGGTCGCGCAAAACGAACACTTCCGGTCGCACCCGTCCTGGATCTTCATCCAGCCACGGCTGCCTCGACGATTCGTCCTCAGAAGCACACCCCCGATCGGCTCGTGGTCGGCAGCCGCGAGTGCGGGCTCGGGGGCCACCTCGAGGGCCACCTTCACGGGGTCCTGTCCCTTCACCACTCCGTCCACTTCAGGCATAGCCCAGTATTCCCTGGCCTTGAGTGCCGAAGAGCACCCCGCAACCACGATGCGCAGATCGGGGTGGCTGCGCCGAAGCTTCCGGATGAGCCGATGCGCGGAAAGATCCGCCTGGTCGGTGACCGTGCAGGTGTTGAGCACGGCCGTCGTCGCCGAGCTCGACAGGTCGGTCGTCGACGCACCCCGGCTCTCGAGCTCCTGGCGCATTCGCTCGGTGTCGTACTGGTTGGCCTTGCAGCCGAAGGTGTGATACCAGACCGAAATCGTCATCCACGTTCCCCGCGTGAGTAGCGAGACGTTATGCCGACGTGGCGGTCATTGCGCAACTCGGCCGTTTCAACCATTCCTTTGCAGGGCCCGTCCCATTCTCCAGATGAACGCGAGACTCGCTCTGGCTATGAATCCCGGCGATGGTGGAAGCGCCGCGCATCAAGACCTCGACGACGTCCGGCTGGCTGCCGGCGGAGACGTGGCCGCATTCGAGCGCCTGTATCGAAGACATGTCGCGCGAGTCCATTCACTCGTATCGCGAATGCTCGAACCCGAATTGGCCGACGAGGTCACGCAGGATGTCTTCGTTCGCGTCTGGGACAAGCTGGGCTCGTTTCGGGGCGAATCGGCGTTCAGCACCTGGCTTCACCGGGTCACCGTCAACCTGGTCCTCGGGCAGAGGAAGAAACTCGGCATCCGGCGGCAGCGGTATCACCCGGATGCGGAAGCGGTATTGGACCGCACGTCAGGGGCCCAGCCGAGGGCCGCGATCGGAGCCGAGTTCGAGGCGGGCATG
>CAYWLF010000127.1:4014-7070 GCA_964458875.1 uncultured Gemmatimonadota bacterium | reverse complement strand
GCCCCGCGAGCGCTGGGGCACCCGCATCGGCCTGATCCTGGCGATGGCCGGGAACGCGGTCGGTCTCGGCAACTTCCTGCGCTTCCCCGTGCAGGCCGCCCAGAACGGCGGCGGCACCTTCATGATCCCGTACTTCGTGTCCTTCCTTCTGCTGGGCATCCCCCTTATGTGGATCGAATGGGGCATCGGCCGGTACGGAGGGCGCTTCGGCCACGGTACCGTCCCGGGAATGTTCGAGGCCCTCACGGATGGTCGAAAGAGGTGGGCCAAGTACGCGGGCGTGCTCGGTCTCTTCATGCCGTTCGTCGTCTTCATCTACTACACCTACGTGGTGTCGTGGATGCTCGGATTCAGCTTCTTCAGTTTGACCGGGGCGTATTTCGGCCTCGATGAAGTCGAGCAGATGCGCGGCTTCCTGGCCTCGTACCAGAGCCTGTTCGACTCGTCGGTCCACGGCGGCTGGATCGCCCTCATGTTCTTCCTGGTCACCCTGGGGTTCCTGGGCTGGGTCCTGTCGCGTGGAATCAGTGGAGGGATCGAAAAGCTGGCCCTCATCGGGATGCCGATCCTGTTCCTGTTCGCGTTCCTCCTGGCGGTGAGAGTCCTGACGCTGCCACCGGCCGAGGCGACGCCACTGGCAGGTTTGAACTTCATCTGGAATCCGGAATGGAGCAGCCTGGCCGAACCCAAGGTCTGGCTGGCGGCGGCCGGCCAGATGTTCTTCACGCTGTCGCTCGGGATGGGGACGATACACACGTACGCCTCGTACCTGTCGGAGCGCGACGACATCACGCTGACGGGACTCTCGACCGGCGCCACGAACGAGTTCGCGGAGGTCGTGCTCGGCGGGACGATCGCGATTCCGGCGGCCGTCGTCTTCTTCGGCATCGATGGGGCGCAGGAAGTTGCGAGGGGCGGGTCGTTCGACCTGGGAATCGTGGCGATGGGCGTGGTTTTCCAGAGCCTGCCCGGCCCGGAGCTCCTGGCCCGCCTCACCGGGTTTCTGTGGTTCTTCCTGCTGTTCATCGCGGGGATCACTTCGGCCGTGGCCCAGGCAAGCCCCGCGATCTCCTTCATGCAGGAGGGATTCCACTGGCGGCGCCGGAAGGCCGTGCGGGCGCTGATGGCCCTGGCGCTGGGGATCGGGCTCCTGCACGTCGTCTTCTACTCGCGCGGTTTCATGGACGAGTGGGACTACTGGGCGGGCACCTTCGGCCTGGTGGTATTCGCCGCTATCGAGATCGTGTTGTTCTCGTTCGTGTTCGGGATCGATCGCGGTTGGGACGAGTTGCACCGGGGCGCGGACCTGCGCATTCCACCGATCTACAAGCCGATCATGAAGTGGGTCACACCGATTTTTCTGTACACGCTGCTGATCTGGTGGGGTGTCACGGAGGCGGTTCCTGAGCTTCTCATGGAAGGGAAGGACCCCGAGAACATCAGGTACCTGTGGCTCAGCCGGGCCGTGCTGCTTACGCTCCTCGTCGCGGGCCTCCTGCTGGTTCGCGAGGCGTGGCGTCGAAAGGAAGGAGGCCGAGCGTGAGTGCCGGCGAGATCACACCGTTCGCCCTCGGGTTCATGCTCGCGAGCATGTTCGGCGTTACCGGGCTCGTGGTGTACTGCTACTCGCGAATCCTGCGCGGGGGACGCCAACTGAACGGGGAGGCGGAAGATTAGATCCATCGAAATGTCCCGGCGATCGGGCCTCAAGCGCGTACTCCAGGAGCTGGAGCCTGGCCGGAAGGTCGTGCTCTCGACGCACCTGAACGCGGACGGCGACGGGGCCGGGAGCCAGGCGGCCACGGCTCACTGGCTGACCCGGCGCGGCCTGGAGCCAACGATCGTGAATCCGACCCCGTTCCCGGATCAGTTCCGGTTTCTTCTCGGGGAAGGCACGGGGACGTGGACGCCGGCCGACGCCGATGGCGAGCAGGCGATGCGTGAGGCCGACGTATTCCTCGTACTCGACACGGCGGAGCCGTCGCGGCTCGGACCGGTGACGAAGCGAACGGAAGGTCGTCGAATCCTGGTGATCGACCACCATCCGACCACGTCCTCTTCCATCGGAGACGTCGTCGTTTGCGACCCGACGGCGTGTGCCACCGGGGAGCTCGTGTTCGACCTCATCCAGATCGCGGGCGATCGGGTGAGCCTCCCGGAGGCGCAGGGCCTCTACGTGGCGATCGCCACGGACACCGGATCCTTTCGCTACGCGAATACCACCGCGAGCACACACGAAATCACGGCCGATCTACTGCGGGCCGGTGTGGATCCCGAGGAGATGTACCTGCGGATCTACGCCCAGTACACACCGGCCGGCCTCGAACTTGTGCGACGCGCCCTGGAGCGGCTGCGGGTTGCGGATGATGTCCCGGTGGCGTGGATTTCGCTGCGGCAGGCGGACCTGGCGCAAACGGGAGCCACGAAGGAGGACCTGGAAGGGATCGTGGAGTACGCGAGGAGAATCCGAGGCGTTCGCGTGGCTCTGCTGTTCCGGGAACTGCACGACGGGACGACGAAAGTGTCCCTTCGCTCCACCGGGGACGCCGACGTGGCCGCGGTGGCCAGAAGGCTCGGAGGTGGAGGCCACGTCAAAGCCGCCGGCGCCGTGGTGCCCGAAAACCTGGAGGCCGCCGAGGAGAGGGTGCTTCGGGATATCAGGGAGGCCCTTTCCTGAATGCGCCCGATGCTTACATTAGTGTTGTCCTGCCCGTCCACCGCCTTCACCGGCGGCACGGATGCGTTTCTCCTCTCGGCGAGGGAGTGATGGAACAGGACAGGACAAACGGTCAGACGATGCCGGCTCCAGGGAGCAACGGAAACGGCGTCGGCAACCCGCCCGATGACGAGACCCGATGGGAGGTAGCGACCCGCCTCCGCGATCTCGGCGAGCGTATCGCGCCCACCGAAATCAGCGATGTCTGGGTGTTTCCACCGTTGTCGCACCTCGAAGGATCGATGGAGTTTTTGCTGTTCACCCGGTTTCTCCCCGACGAAATGCGCCATTTGTGTGGGGCGGAGTTCGCGACGGGCAGTGGGAACAGCAGCGGAAACGG
>CAYWLF010000127.1:0-3914 GCA_964458875.1 uncultured Gemmatimonadota bacterium | reverse complement strand
AACGGAAACGGCAACGGAAACGGTAGCGGCAACGGTGACGGCGCCCCGGCCCAAACCGATCGCGTCCGGCGCATCACGGAGTACGGTGCGGTGCCGTCGCACAGGGTCTCACGAGTCGTGGCCGGGTTCCGGGAGCGTCTCGGAGATCACCGCGAGCCGTACCACTTCGAGATCGGCGGTTCGGCGGACAGCTGGGGGGAATTGGTGTACCCGGAGCGACCCGCCGCCGATTGATCGACCGCCTTCCCCACGTTAGCTTCGGCCCGCGGCCGAAGACCGGCGCTCGTCGCGGAACCGCGACGGGCGCCTTGTGTCTGCAGAGAGAGAGCTTACGGCCGAATCCGCTGACCTGTGAAGAGAACGATCACGCATGAACGAACTCGAGATCGGAGTTGCCGTAGCCTTTGCCGCAGGCGTGCTGTCTTTCCTTTCGCCGTGCGTGCTTCCGCTGGTCCCGTCATACCTCTCCTTCGTGAGCGGCGTCGGGATCGAGGAGCTCGAGGACGGGGGTGGCGACGTGAAGCGCGTGGCGTTCATGCACTCGCTCTTTTTCGTCCTGGGATTCAGCCTGATCTTCCTCGCCCTCGGGGCGTCCGCCACCTTCGTGGGCCGGCTCCTCAGGGAGTACCAGGTATGGATCGCCCGCATCGGCGGTCTGCTGATCATCTTCTTTGGCCTGTACCTCGTCGGACTCCGGCCGTTCAAGGGAATGGCGCGTGAGCGGCGGATCCACCTGCGCGACAAACCGCTCGGGTATCTGGGGTCGACGCTGGTAGGGCTGACGTTCGGAGCCGGCTGGACGCCGTGCATCGGGCCGATTCTGGGCGGAATCCTGACATTCGCCGCGACGAGGCAGACGCTCACCGATGGACTGGTGCTGCTGGGCTTCTACTCGCTGGGGCTTGCGGTGCCGTTCCTGCTGAGCGCCCTTGCCCTGTCCTGGTTCCTGTCCACGTTCGACCGTTTCAAGCGCTGGATCCCGTGGGTGGAGAGGGTGAGCGGCCTGATGCTGATCGCCGTCGGCGTGCTGCTGGCCACCGGTCGGTTCACCACACTGGCCGGATGGGCGACGCAGTTCACCCCGGTATTCATCCTGGAGCGGATCTAGGGGCTACACCGCTTCCTCGCGAGCGATCTCGTCCTCGAGCAGTTGCCGTTCGAGCAAGCGAGCGTAGACACCGTGGCGCGCCAGGAGTTCGGCGTGCGTTCCGGTCTCGACGAGTTCACCGTCTTCGAGGACAAGGATCACATCGGCGCCGGCCACGGCCGTGACGCGGTGCGAAACGACGATCGCAGTCCGGTCCGCCATGAACTCCCTGAGGCCCGCGAGTATGGCCTCCTCGGTCACCGTATCCACCGCTGCCAGCGAGTCGTCCAGGATGAGAATCGGCGTCTCCCGGTACAGGGCCCGCGCGATGGTGGCTCGTTGCTTCTGCCCCCCGGACAGGTTGATACCGCGCTCACCGAGCGCCGTGTCCAGGCCGTCGGGTAACACGCCGAGCGTCGACCGGAGCTGAGCGATGTCGAGCGCCCGGTCCAGCTGAGAGGAAACTGTGGATTCCGGACTCTCCATGGTCAGATTGCGTCGGAGCGACATGCTGAAAAGAAACGGCTCCTGCGGCACCATCCCCACGGATTCCCTCAACTCCTCGAGACGCATCTGCCGCACGTCCACGCCGTCCACCTCGACGCTACCCGCGCCGACGTCGTACAGACGCGGGATGAGCCCCACGAGTGTGCTCTTGCCGCTCGCCGTCCCCCCGACCACGGCCACCGTCTGCCCCGGCTCGATCTGGAAGGACACGTTCTTGAGGACCCAGCGCTCCGTCCCCGGATAACGGAACGAGACGTCCTGAAAGGCGATGGCCCCCCGCATGGCGGCCGGGGAGATCGGCTCGTCCGGGTCGTCGACCACGTACGGCTCCGCGAGGAGCGAGTTGATCCGTCCCATCGAGGCCGCGCCCCTCTGGATCTGGTTCGTCACCCACCCGACGGCGATCATCGGCCACATCAGGAGGACCAGGTAGAACCCGAACGCCACGTAGTCCCCTACCGTGATCGCGCCCGCGATCACCTCTCGGCCGCCGACCCAGAGGACGAGGACCGACCCGAGCCCTCCCATGAAGGTCAGGACGGGGAAGAACGCTCCCCAGATCCGCGCCAGGTCCATGTTGCGCCGCCGGTACTCGGCGTTCAGGCCCGCGAATGTCTCGGATCGCTCAGCTTCCCGCCCATACGCCTTCACGATACGGATGCCGGCCAGGTTCTCCTGGGCGAAGTTCGAGATCTCGGAAAATTGCTCCTGGATACGCTCGAACCGCACGTTGATCTTCTTGCCGATCCAGATCACGAGCGGTGGCATCATGACCATCGGAATCATGGCGATCGCCGTGAGCCGCGGGCTGATCCAGATCATGAGGCCCAGGGCCAGGGCCCCGATCGTCACCGTGTTGACCAGGTACATGATCGACGGGCCCGCCACCTGGCGGACGGCCTGGACGTCGTTGGTGGCGCGGCTCATCAGGTCGCCGGTACGCCAGCGGTCGTAGAACTGCGGCGGCAGCCGTAGCAAATGAGAGAACAGGTCGTTTCTGAGATCCGTCTCGATTCGGCGGCTGATCCCGTTCAGGAACTCCCGCATGCCGTAGCGCGCGGCCCCCGCGATCAGCGCGGCCCCGACCAGCAGCAGGGCGTATTGGACGATCCGCTCGCGGGTGAGATCGGCCGTGAGCCCGTCGATCGCCAGCTTTATGATGAACGGGCCGACTATGGTGAACACGTTCGACACCACGACCAGGACCATTCCGGCCACCAGCCCTCTCCAGTAGGGCCTGTAGTACGGCAGCAGAGTACGGAGTTGTCCCATTCGAGTCCCGGTCGTTCCTGTCGTTGAATGCCGCTTGTCCGACGGTCGTGTGCCGACCGGATCCCGGGCCGGGTATCGCGGTACGAGCATGTGGGCGGATATATAGAGTACGGGGCAGGCCCCGGCGAGGTCCAACGGATGCTCCGATGCCGTGGCCCGGGACCTGCACGTACCGACGCTCTTGAGTGTCACAGGCGGGCCTCGCGCCGGTAGCGACGCCCATTTCACAGGCTGTACCGGAGGATTCGATGCGAAAGAAGTTCAGGATGCTGTCACCGGTGTTCCTGCTGGCCGCCGCTGTATCGCTGGCCGCGTGTGGCGGAGCCGGCGATGAAGAAGACCCGCTGGACCGCGAACTCGATCTCGCGATGGCGCAAGACTCGCTGGCGGCGCTCTCGGACACGGCCATGGCCACGGAGGGCGAGGGGGAAGCGCAAGCCGAGGTTCGGGCCGAGGCACCGCCCCGGCGAGATCCGCCCCCGGTCACGCGTCCGAGACAGACGGCGCCGACGAGCGATCCGGAGCCACCTCCGGCGCCGGCTTTCCGTGATATGTCGGTATCGGCGGGCACGCTCCTGCAGGTGAGCCTCGACCAGGAGCTGAGCACGGAAGCGAGCAACGTCGGTGACAAGTTCACGGTGACGCTCCTGGCCCCGGTGACGGACGCAACCGGTCTCGTGATTCCGGCCGGTACGAAAATCCAGGGCGAGGTCACCGCTCTCGAGATTTCCGGTTCGGCTGGAGAGCAGGCCATGATCCGGGTGGACTTCGGGCGGCTGTTGCTGGATGGAGAATCCTACCAGGTGGCCCTCACCGTGAGCGAGGCTGACGCCACGACGCGCGGCCGGAAGAGCACGGAGGAGAAGGCCGTGACTATAGGCGCCGGCGCCGTGGTGGGTGGCATCCTGGGTCGTGTGATCGGCGGCAACGCCACCGGAACGATCATCGGAGGCGTCGCTGGAGCCGCGGCCGGCACGGCGATCGCCCTGGGCACGGGGGACGTGGACGCGGTGCTCGAGGAGGGATCCGAGATGACGCTGCGGGTGGA
>CAYWLF010000126.1:0-7108 GCA_964458875.1 uncultured Gemmatimonadota bacterium | reverse complement strand
CAGCAGGTACCCGGTCATCCGGCCCTGGGCCGTATGCACGCGCACCTGGCGCAGGATCATGAAGCGCTCGCGGATCGTATACGAGATCTTGTCCAGGATCTCCGCCAGATTACCTCCCACGTCACGCTGAACGAGGATCGCCGTCACCAGAATGCGGATATCTACGAGCGGGATGCGGTCCGCCAGCGACATGAGCGAATCTTCGAGAGGAAGCCCGAACTTCTGTTCCTCGAACACCTGCTTGAACTCGGTCGAGATCGGATCGGGCGATTCCTCGGACACGATCTTGAGTCCGGTGGAGAACGCATGGCCTGCCCGAATCGAACGGCCGAGAAGATCGATGGCCTCGGGGAAGTGCTCCTCGAAGGCGCGGATGCGCTTGGTCCGACGGCGGCGCACGTAGAGAAACGGAATCACTGCACCGAACAGCCCGGCGCCGACCGCCACCGGCCACCCCCGCGTTATGGTCACGGCGATCAACGCGAAGGTGACGCCCAATCCGACGCTGATGAGCAGGAATGTGCCCACGCTCAGCGTCATGTCGGCCTGGCTGAGCAGGTGCTCCACGTCGCGAAGCTGCGGAAGGCGGGCCACGATTGGCTCGAGCCAGGGCGCGAGGCCGGAACCTTCCTCACGATAGAGGACGCTCGTCGGGTCGTTCTGGGCCGCCACGGTGCGGCGGTCGATGCCCTTGAGCTGCTTCCGAGCCGCACGCTGCTTCCGGAAGGCCCGTGCCCACTCGAACAACAGGATGAGTGAGACCAGACCGAGTCCGCCGGCGACGACGACGAGAATTACCGCACCCGGTTCCTCCAAGAATCCGCCGGACATCACTTCGACTCCTCCTCGAAGCCGTCCACCGCCGAGAACACCGACGTCGAGAGCTCGTGCCCATAGCGAGCCAGGCGCTCGGCGAACTTGGGACGGATGCCCGTGGCGCGGAAGCGGCCGAGCACAGTTCCATCCTCGGTCATCCCCTCGCGCTCGTAAACGAAGATGTCCTGCATGGTGATGACTTCGCCTTCCATTCCCGTGATCTCGCTGATCGACACGACCTTCCGCTTACCGTCGGTGAGTCGCGCGACCTGGATGACTACGTTGACGGCGTTGGCGATCTGCTGGCGCATGCCCTTTTCGGCCAGGTTGAGGCCGGCCATCGAGATCATCGTCTCCAGTCGGGCCAGGGCATCGCGCGGGTTATTCGCGTGAAGCGTGGTCAGCGAGCCGTCATGGCCGGTGTTCATGGCCTGCAGCATGTCGACGGCCTCGGATCCACGAACCTCACCCATGATGATCCGGTCGGGGCGCATTCGAAGGGCGTTGATCAGCAACATGCGCTGCGCTACTTCGCCCACGCCTTCGATGTTCGCGGGGCGTGTCTCGAGCCGAACCACGTGAGGCTGGCGCATCTGGAGCTCGGCCGAGTCCTCGATCGTCACGATGCGCTCCGTGAGCGGCACCGATTCCGAGAGCACGTTGAGCAGCGTCGTCTTACCGGCACCCGTTCCTCCGGAGATCAGCACGTTGAGGCGACACTTCACGATCCCCTGCAGGAGCTCGAACATGGGCCGAGCCATGGCTTCGTTCCGGATCAAGTCGTCGCCGGACAGCACATCCTTCTTGAACTTACGGATCGACATGTGGGCGCCGTCGATGGCGAGGGGCGGGATGATCACGTTGACACGCGATCCGTCCGCCAGCCGGGCGTCGACCATCGGGGACGAATCGTCGATGCGGCGGCCGACCGCGGAGACGATGCGGTCGATCACCTGCATGAGGTGCCGTTCGTCCTTGAACCGGATTTCGGTTGGCTCCAGCTTCCCGTATCGCTCCACGAACACTTCGTCGTAGGTGTTGACGAGGATGTCCGCGACTTCCGGGTCCTTGAGAAGCGGCTCGAGCGGCCCGAGTCCGAAGATCTCGTCGAGGATCTGTTCGACCAGGTCTTCGCGCTCGTCGAGATTGAGCGGCGCGGCTTCCCGGGTGAGCAGATCGTGCACGATCTTGCGGATCTCGGTGACCACCTGCTCTTTGTCGAGGGCGTCCAGGTTGGCCAGGTTCAGACGGTCCAGCAGCTGCCGGTGAATCCGGACCTTGAGGTCCTGCATCATCGACGTGTTGCGACCCTCTCCCATCGCATCCTGCGTCTCCGCCTGCTTGGGAGCGGGGGCCCGTTCCCAGGCCATCGATCCGTCGTTTCCGCCGGAAACGCCTGACGAATCCGGGAGCGGCCCGCGTTTCGGTTCCTGGAAGCTAGTCATGCGTCGCTACACCCTGTCCGGTGCCAAGTTGGAGTTCCGCACGCCCTTGGAGCGTGCCGTCTTACTACCGTTCTTCTTTTTCTTGTTCAGCTTGCGAGACAGCCAGCCCGACTGCTTCTCCGTCTTGCCGTCGATTCCCGCCATGTTCGCGCACAGTGCCCGCACCTCACGGGAGTAGCTCGACTTGTCGTTGAGGACGATCGGCGTGCCCGACGTGATCGACTCCATGATGGCGTCGAATTCGTTCGGCAGCTTCCAAAAGACCTCGAGGCCCAGAATGCGCTTCACCTCGTCGAGAGAGATCACCGAATTCGGCTGGTATCGATTGACCAGGATGCGAAGCCAGTCCTTGCCTTTTCCCGCACCGATCCGTTCCAGAAGCGGCAGGCAGCGACTGATATTTCGTAGCGAGGGCAGGTCCAGCACGCTGACCAGGAACAGGTTGTCCGCTTGCTCCAGGGCCGCCAGCGTAGTCGGAGTGAAGGAGCGCTGAATATCCAGGATGATGTACTCGTAGTGCTCTTTCAGGAACTGGAGGATCTGCCGAATCTGTCCTCCCGTTACCACCTCCGCCTTGGTGGGGTGGAACGGAGCGGATAGCAGGTCCACCCCCGACTCGTGGTGCTCGATGTACGAAGCCAGGAGTCCCGCATCGACGCGGTGGAAGTTCCGTACGAGATCGACGAAGCTGAAGCGCGGCTCCACGCCCATCAAGAGCGCCGTCTCGCCCAGCTCGAGGTCGAAGTCGATCAGCAGGGTCTTCTTGCGGGTGATACGGTGCAGCTCGACCGCGAGATTCACACTCACCGTCGTCGAGCCGGCTCCGCCCTTGGGGCCGAATACGGCGAATACCTCGCCGGGCTCACGCCGCTGCTCCTCGCCGACCTTGCGCCCGAACTTCCTGGCGATACGGTCGATGGCGGCGCTGAGCGCATCCTCCTGGACGGGCTTTGGCAGATACTCCGAGATTCCCGCCTGCATGGCGTTCATCAGCAGGTCCGGAGAGAGCTCCGGCCCTGCGCCGATCAGCCTCCGCTCGGGGGCGGAATCGACCAGGAACTGGGCGAACTTCAGTCCGATCTGGGCATCGTCGCCCAGGTCGAGGAAGATTAGCTCCGGGTCGAGCTGCCTCAGCTGCTCCAGGTGGAGGTCATTGATCTCCCGGAAGGGAATCGCCAATTCCAGCCCGACGGCGATCCCGCTCTCGGCGTTGCTCAGGCACTGCTTGAGCGACTGCCGAAAGTCCTGATCGGTTGAGATCAATGCGCTGGCGATAGTTCTCGAGTCCATCGACGTCCCTTCCGTCCCTCGATCCCGTGATGATTATTGTGGCTGACGGCCTCAGTTGGTTCTCAGTTCGATTCCTGTGGCTCGTCGTCCATTGGAGTGGCCGCGTCGTCCATCGGAGTGGCCGCGTCGTCCATTGGAGTGGCCGCGTCGTCCATTGGAGTGGTCGCGTCGTCCGCCGGAGTGGCCTGGTTCATCTCCCGTATCTCCCGCTCGGCGTCCGCCTCCTCACCGTCCTCGAGCAGATCTCTCATATCCCTCGACCAGTCCCAATCATCGGGCTCGCCAGTCGGTACGGGCTCCTGTTCATTCGCGGGCTGCACGAGGAGCGGCGTCACCAGGACCAGCAGCTCGGATCGCTCTTCTCGAATGTCCTTCGAGCGGAACAGCGTCCCGAGGATCGGGATGTCACCCAGCACCGGCACCTTGCTGATGTTCTGGATCAAGCGATTGTCGATGAGCCCCGCGATCGCGAACGTCTGGCCGTCACGCAGTTCGATCTCGGTCTCAGCCTTCCGTGCCAGCAGAGTGGGAATCCGGAAGCCCGACACCTCCAGGCCGCTCGAGAAGTCCAGGGCCGATACCTCCGGTGCCACGTGGAGGCGAATCGTGCCGCTGTTCGTGATCTCGGGCATGAAGTTCAGACGGATTCCGAACTCCTTGAACACGATCGTAACCGCGTTGTTGTTCGCGGAACCCTGAAGGACCGGGTATGGGAACTCACCGCCGGCCAGGAACGACGCTTCTTCGCCGTCCACGGCCAACAGGTTCGGCTCCGCCAGAGTCTTCAGCAGGCCCTTCGATTTGAGCGCGTTGATGAACACGCCGATTTGAGCGGTCGGGCTGAACAGGTAGATGTTCATCGCGTCGGAGAACGACTGGTCCGGACCGATGGGCTCGTTCAGGAAGTTCCCCCTGAAGGGATTCTTCCCACCCGCGCTCAAGGAGCCCTCTCCATCCCCGCGGATGTTGAACGGGTCGATGCGGGCGAGCTTGAAACTCAGCTCCTCCATCGCAGCGCGCCGCACTTCGGCGAAACGGACCTGGAGGAGAACCTGGTGGGGCCGCGGGACGGCGATGTTGTCAACCACCGTGACGCCCTCTTGGCTCGACTCAGCGATCGCGATCATGTGACCCGCGATGCGCCCCTCGGAGACTTCGCCGGAAAGCACGATCGTGGTTCCGGTTGAGGACACCTCTACGGCCTCCTCGGGGAACAAGAGGCCGAACCGGTGCTGGAGCGGTGCGACATCGACGTTGACCTGGACCGAGTATAGGGTCCGTCCGCCGGTGGCGTCCCACAGGAGAAGACTCGTCGTCCCCGCTTCTTTTCCGTTGATCACGACCTCTGTGGTCGAGACGGGTACGGCGTCCGCCACGTCCGGGTCGGAAATCGATACGCGCTGAAGCGTCGTGGAGTGGGCCAGGACGGCAGAGTTGCCGACCGCCACCGGTACAACGCCAGCTTCTTGAACAGCCTGCGCCGAAAGCTGAGTCGGGATCGCGAGCGCAAGTGCGACAGCGGCGATCACGAAGCTCGAAGCGACAGCCAAGCGTTCCATGCTTCTGCTCTGTCTCATGATCCGCCTCCGATATTCGTCGTGCTACGCTCAGATCCCTTGTAGACCTCGATGGTGGTGCCGCTCGGCCTCGGCGCTCTTCGAACCACCCGCCGCGGCGCCGGCTTGGCCGGACCCTTGACCAGGGCCGTAGCCTGGATCCCCGGTGTCGTCACCGTGTCCATGTCCAGCGTGTTGCGGAGGGCCAGCTGGATCTTCCCCTTCATGGCGGACAGCGTCAGCTTCTCCGCCTCTTCCGGAGTGACCAGCAGCGTGATCACGGTGACGTTCTGCGGCTCACCGTTGGCGTCCCGCTGAATGATCTGGCCGGCCGCCAGCACCTGTCGGTTCTGGAGGATCAGTTTCGATATCGGGTCCGTCTGCATCGCCTGCTGATCCAGCGTGACAAGCACGTCGACCCGAGTAGAGGGAAGCACGAAGCCGGCGACGCCGATGACCTCATCGACCTTCACGCTGATGGCTCGCATGCCCTCCGGGATGATGATGGGAAGACCTCCCCCCGCCTCCTTGAGGGCGAGCTTCGTCGCCAGGAGGGGCTCGTTGGTCCGAACGTCGGTAATCAGACCGTGTCCGATTACCTCGGCCGGCGAGGTCGTGTAACCCTCGGGAAGCACTTCCGACGGCCAGTCCACGAGGCGCACATCCTCTTCGCCGATCACGGTCCCCACAGGGAGATCACGCGCGGCGACCGCCACCTCTGTAATGCTCACCGGCGCAGCTTCGACCGTGTCGGCAGGCTGGCGCATATATGTCAGCGCCAGATAGCCTGCGGCACCGCCGGAAACCAGCGCCAGAGCAAGCACTATCCACAGCCTCTTACCTCTCATGATGAGTCTCCTGGCACCTGCTGATTCGAGTAAAAATCTCCGACTGGCCTGTCGGGGCCATCCAGACAGAGAGTTGACGACCGCAGCCGTCCAGGGGTAACAAACCGACTGACGTGCCTCGACATAGACCGTCAGCCGACGACGGACACGGCATCAGGCGAACCACGCCACCAGTGCCCCGATGGCGATCGCCACTCCGTACGGAACCGTGATCGCTCCGGGGGACGTGAGGGTTGGAATCTCCTCGCGGCGGGCCGGTGAGAAGAGGCCCAGCACGATATCTCGACAATTGCGGAGTGTCTGAATCACCGCTCCGCGGCGCACGATCGCGACGAGGGCCATCAGGCCGCCGACCAGCGCCGTGACCAGAAGCGCCTTGAGAAGGCGACCCGGACCCAGGAACGCGCCGCATGCGGTGAGGAGCTTTACGTCACCGGCTCCCAGTCCCCGCGCCATGAAGAGCGGTACGGAGAGACCGAAAGCCAGTAGAGCACCCAGAAGGCCTGCCGTAATCTCATCGAGGCCGCCCAATGCCCGGAGGGCCAGCGCCACGACGAAGCCCGTGAAGGTGAGAGCGTTGGGAATGCGCCGAGTGCGGATGTCCGACCAGGCGGCCAGAGTGACGAGGGCGACGATGGATACGGTGCCGGGGTTCACGGTTCCTTGTGTGCTCGGGTGCCTGTTTGGCGTGATGACACTCGCACTGGAGTAGCCATAAACAAAAACACCGGGAATGAGTCGAAACCCATTCCCGGTGCCTCACCCTGCGCGGTGACAGGCCGGGCGGTGGAAATCCGCTTCACTAGGGAAGCGGGATCTGGCCGCCCAGGGTCGTGAACCACCCGCCGATCTGACCACCAAAGGCAGTCACACCGACCACGGCCACGATCGCGATGAGGGCCACCAGGAGCCCGTACTCGGCCAGATCCTGGCCGGCATCCTCCCTCACTAGTTGTCTGAAGCGTTCCCGCATATTTCCTCCCCCCCGGGCCGTACCAGCCCGTGAGATTGGCGTGTCCAGCGGGGGCGGCGACGGGCACCTTGCCCGTCGGCCCACTGCTGGCTGTCGGTTCGAGCGCCGTAAACGGCGCCGATCCCCTACGGAATTCCGATCGAGGTTCCGAGATTCGTGAAGAAACCACCGATCTGCGTG
>CAYWLF010000125.1:0-7156 GCA_964458875.1 uncultured Gemmatimonadota bacterium | reverse complement strand
ACGGACCTGTCGAGCCTGTACTCGCGGCAGCTCCAGATCGCCGCCGGCTCGATCACGTTCACCGGGGCGCCGGGCATGGATCCGAACCTGGACATCCAGGCCGAGTACCAGACCCGGTCGGACCTGGGCCCCGTGACGATCACCGTCGATATCGGGGGCACGGCCGCAGCGCCCACCCTCCAGACTTCCAGCGACCCTCCTCTGCCCGCGGCGGACGAAATCTGCTTCCTCCTGTTCTCTGCGGCCTGTCTGGGTGCCGGGACGGAGGGAGGAGAGTTCGCGGCGTCGCTGGTACGAGAGAGCCTGCTCGGAACCGTGGGCAACCAGTTTTCGCAGGTACTGGTGAGTGGCGTGGGCCTGGTGGACTATTTCGACATCCGGTCGTCGGGGCAGGTAGGTCCGCTCGAGTCCGAGAGCACGACGAGCCTCCTGTACGGCACGGAACTCGAGATCGGTCGCTACCTGACACCCGACCTGTTCGTGAGCGCGACACAGCCGCTCGGTGGCCAGCTGCCGGGTTTCGCGCTGGAGTGGTCGTTCTCCTCCCACTGGCGGCTCGAGTTCGTGACGGAAGACCTGTTCAAGAGATACGCGTCGTTCGGCTACTCGTTCAGCACGTACAGTCGGCGAACGTACGGCCTGATGCTCTTCCGGGACTGGAACTTCTGACTGTAGATTCCGGCCCCTGGGAGGTGGGTGCATGAGCTACATAAAGACTTTCGGCCTGATGGCCCTGATGACGGCGCTGTTCGTGGCGATCGCCGGCTGGTTCGGCGGTCGCTCGGCCATGCTGATCGCGCTGGGGTTCGCGGCCGTGTTCAACTTCGGCGCCTACTGGTTCTCGGATCGAGCTGTGCTCCGCATGTACAAGGCCCGCCCGCTGGAGAGACACGAGGCACCGGGGCTGTACGACATGGTGGACGAAATGAGGCAGCGGGCCGGGCTACCGATGCCGGCGGTGGCGATCTCTGCTGCGGATCAGCCAAACGCGTTCGCGACCGGGCGCGACCCCACGCACGCCGCGGTATGCGTGACCCAGGGCATGCTGCAGGTGGCGAGTGCGGACGAGCTGGCGGGGGTGATCGGACACGAACTCGCGCACATCAAGAACCGGGACATGCTGATCGGAACGGTCGCTGCCACCCTGGCTGCGGCCGTCGTGATGCTGTCGCGTCTCGGTTTCTGGTTCGGCGGAGACGATAACCGGGGCGGAGTGATCGGTGGCCTGATGATGTTGATCCTGGCTCCCCTCGCCGCCATGCTCATCCAGATGGCGATCAGCAGGGCGGGAGAGTACCGGGCGGACCGTGTCGGAGCCGAGATCAGCGGTCAGCCGCATGCTCTTGCGTCGGCATTGAAGAAACTGGAGGCCGAGGCCCGCCGCCGGCCCATGGAGTTGAATCCAAGCGCCGCGCACCTGGCGATCGTGAACCCGCTGAAAGCCGGCGGACTGAGCGGCCTGTTCCGGACCCACCCGCCCACCGAGGAGAGAGTGCGGCGACTGGAGGAGATGGTCCAGAGTGGCGTCTGACTACCCGATATCGGATTCCGACAGGTACCTCGTCCTGCTCAACCCCAACGCTGCGGGCGGACAGCGGGATGTCCTGCGCCGTCGCATCGCCGGGGTCATGGCGTCCCACAGGGTCCCGTTCGACATCGTCGAGTCCACCAGCGTCGAGGATGGTCTCAGGATCGTCCGGGCTGCCGTCGCTTCGAAGTGCAAGGCTGTGGTCGCGGCGGGCGGGGATGGCACCATTGCCCTGGCCCTCCGGGGCACAGCCGGAAGCGATGTACCCGTAGCCCTTCTGCCGTTTGGCACCGGCAATCAGCTGGCCCTCAACTTCGGGGTGCCCGTCTCCCTGGAAGACAGCGTCCGAGTGGCCGTCGAGGGGGTGGTGGAGAAGATCGACCTGGGCCGGATCGGCGACGAGTACTTCGCCCTGATCGCAGGGGCGGGTCTCGACGCGGAGGTGATGGCGAGCGCGACCTCAGAACTCAAGAGCCGGCTCGGTGTGCTGGCCTACCTGGTGGGCGGTTTGAAGCACGTGGTCACACCGAGCCGCACCATGTACCACATCGTGGCTGATGACGAGGAAATCGAGGTCGAGGCCTCGATGGTCCTGCTCGCCAACGCCGGTATCATCGGGGCCGGAGGTCTGCCGGTCGAGCTCAAGGTGGCGCCGCGGACCTCGTTCCAGGACGGGCTGCTGGACGTGGCTATCTTCTCTCCTCGCCATCTGCCGGACATGGCGGCAATGCTGACCCGGGTGGTGTTCCAGAAGTACTCCGGTGACGATCGCATGATCTTTCTCCAGGCCCGCAGGGTGAGCGTCGAGTCGGATCCGCCCGTCGCGGCGCAGATCGATGGTGAGCCCAGGGGAGAAACACCGATCGTGGCCCAGATCGAACCTCTCGCCGGCCGCATACTGGTTCCTCGTTGAACGTGCCCACGAGTCTCGACCCGGAGCTTCTCGCGGCGATCGTACGCGAGCAGGGAACACCCACCTACGTGTACGACGCCCGTATGCTCGACGCCGGTGTACGCCGGTGGATTGACGCAGTAGGTGATCCGTCGCGGATCTGTTACGCGGTGAAGGCCAACTACAACCTGGGCGTACTGGCCCGCCTGGCCTCTCACGGGATCGGCTTCGAGGCTTCGACCGTGGGCGAGGTGGCCCGCGCCCTGGCCGCGGGAATCCCCGCCGGCAGGGTCGTCCTCGGGGGAGTTCCCAAGTCGCCGGAGGCAGTGGAAGAGGGCGTCCGGGGAGGCCTCGACCTGGTGGTCCTGCAGGCGGCGCACGAAGTCGATGCCGCCGTCAGGGCAGCGGCTTCCCTGGCTGGCCGGTCGGCGCGTGTCGGGTTGCGGGTTCGCCCCGGTATCCGGGCTGGCGCCCACCCGTCCCTCGAGACCGGCCGGGCCGACGCCAAGTTCGGTTTCGACCCTTCCGAAGTCCCGGAGGCCTGGGCTGTCCTCGACGCGGCCGAGGGAATCGAGCCGACGACGCTGGCGTTTCACCTGGGGTCCGGTCTCGACTCGTTGGTTCCGTACGAAGGGGCGATCGACGTGCTCCTGGGCCTGGTCGAGGACATCGAGTCAACGGGGACACCGGTTCGGGAGTTGGATCTGGGCGGTGGCCTCGGCGTGGCGTATGGCGAGAGAGGTGCGGATCTCGAGCCGGCGGACCTCGTGCGAATCGTACGCGAACGCCTTGGTGAGACGGACCTCGAGGTGCGTTACGAGCCGGGGCGCTCGATCGCGGCCCGCGCCGGTGCCCTCGTCACCCGGGTCCTGTATCGGCGGGAGCGGGACGGCCACCCTGCCCTGGTGTGTGACGGAGGCTTCACAGACTTCGGGCGATTCTCGCTATATGGCGCAGAGCATCGAATCGAGCCCCTGGCCGGTGCCATGGAGGGTCCGGACACGGTGGAAGTGCTGGGTCCCACCTGTGAGTCGGGCGACAAACTGGGTACCGGGCGACGGCTGCACGGGGTCCAGCCAGGCGACCTGCTCGCCGTGCGTGACGTGGGTGCGTACGGGTTCGTGATGGCGTCGAACTACAACGCCCGCCCGCGTCCGGCCGAGGTCCTGGTGGACGACGGCGGCTGGAGAGTGGTCCGGGAGCGCGAAAGCCTCGAGGACCTGTGGCGGGGAGAGACGGTCGGTTGAGCCAGGAGGAAGCGGGATACCTCGTCATCCGCGGAGCGCGCGAACACAACCTGAGGAACGTGGACGTCTCGATCCCGCGAAACCGCCTTACCGTGGTCACGGGACTGTCCGGCTCGGGCAAGTCGTCGCTGGCGTTCGACACGATCTATGCCGAGGGGCAGCGACGCTACGTCGAGTCTCTTTCAGCGTACGCCCGCCAGTTCCTTGGCGTGATGGAGAAGCCCGACGTCGATCAGATCGACGGCCTTTCCCCGGCGATCGCGATAGAACAGCGCTCGGCCTCACGCAATCCGCGCAGTACCGTGGGTACGGTCACCGAGATCTACGACTACCTGCGGCTCCTGTGGGCCCGCGTCGGCACTCCACATTGTCCTGACTGTGGAAAGCCGGTGCGTCGCCAGTCCGCCACGCAGATCGCTTCCCGGGTCGCCGCCTGGCCCGCCGGGACCAGGGTCGAGATCCTGGCGCCTCTGATCAGGGGTCGGAAGGGAGAGTTCCGCGACCTGTTCGAGGAGGCCCTGCATGAGGGGTTCATCCGTGCGCGGGTGGACGGCGCCCTGATCGACCTTTCAGAGCCGCCTCAGCTGAAACGTCGCCTGAACCACGATATCTCGGTGGTGGTGGACCGGCTGGTCCTGCGGGAGAGCGAAAGGGCCCGGGTGGCCGAGTCGATCGAGACGGCGCTGCGTATGGCCGCCGGTACAGTGGAAGTGCTCGAGCACACGTCGGACGACGAGGCGGGCGATTCTGCCTCGGAGCGTCACCTGTTCAGTGAGCACTACGCGTGCGCAGAGTGTGGGATTAGCATTCCCGAGCTCGAGCCCCGGCAGTTCTCGTTCAATTCGCCCTACGGGGCCTGTCCGTCGTGCGATGGCCTCGGAGTGCGGCTCGAACTGAACCGAGACCTGTCGGTCGGGGATGAGCGCATTTCAATCCTGGAAGGCGTCATCCTGCCCTGGGGCGTTCCCGCCGGTCGGTGGGCACGGAAGTTCCTGCCTCCGCTCGCGGAAAAGCACGCGTTCGACCTGAACAGCCCGTGGGGCGAACTCACGGACGATCAGAAGAGCGCGGTCCTCGACGGCGACCCGGACCTGGAATGGGACGGTGCCCTGGAGCTGATCCGCCGGCAGTACCACGAGACGGACAGCGATACGGTCCGCAAGAACCTGCACGAGTACATGACGGCGCGCGTTTGCTCGGATTGCGAGGGCGGGCGGCTGCGGGCCGAGAGCCGGGCCGTGACCGTGGACGGCCACCGCCTCACCGGCGTGGTCGAACTCTCGGTGAGTGATGCTCTGGCGTTGTTCGAGGGCCTCCAGGCGGGCCGCACCCGCGAACCCCTCGAAGAGGAAATTGCCGGCCCGATCCTGAAGGAGGTGTGCGAGCGCCTGCACTTCATGGCCCAGGTGGGGCTCGGCTACCTGACCCTGGGCCGTTCGGCCGATTCTCTGGCGGGCGGCGAGGTACAGCGCATCCGCCTGGCCACCCAGATCGGAAGCCGACTGGTAGGCGTACTGTACGTCCTGGACGAGCCGAGCATCGGCCTCCATCCGAGGGACAACCGACGTCTCCTGGACACTCTTCTTCAGCTCAGGGACCTGGGAAACACGGTGCTCGTCGTCGAACACGACGAGGACACGGTTCGGGCCGCCGACCACGTGGTGGACATGGGCCCCGGGGCCGGCCGACACGGCGGGGAGATCCTGGTGTCGGGATCGGTGGAACAGCTCCTCGCGACGGAAGACTCCCTGACGGCCGCTTATCTCAGGGGCGATCGGGAGATCCCGGTTCCGGCGGAGCGGAAGACCGGCCGGCCGGGTGAGGCGCTTGTCGTCCGCGGAGCGACCGAGCACAACCTGCGCGATCTCGACGTGACCTTCCCCCTGGGCCGCTTCATCGCGGTCACCGGGGTGTCAGGTTCCGGAAAATCCACGCTGGTGGAGGACGTGCTGTACCGGCGCGTGGCCCGGGAGCTGCACCGGGCCCGCACGGTCCCGGGCGCCCACGACTCCGTCGAGGGACTGGACCTGGTGGACAAGGTGATCGACGTCGATCAGAGCCCCATCGGTCGCACGCCGCGTTCGAACCCGGCCACGTACACCGGTGTCTACACGCCCATCCGGCAGCTCTACTCCCAGCTTCCCGAGGCCCGGATTCGTGGCTACGGTCCCGGTCGTTTCAGCTTCAACGTGAAAGGGGGGCGCTGCGAGGCATGTCGGGGCGATGGGCTCGTGAAGATCGAGATGCATTTCCTGCCCGACGTTTATGTGCCGTGCGACGTGTGCCGGGGGCGCCGCTACAATCGCGAGACCCTGGAAGTGCTGTACAAGGGAAAGAGCATCGCCGACGTGCTCGACATGACCGTGGACGAGGCTCTCGAGTTCTTCGACCCGATCCCGCGGGTGAAGCGTCACCTGGCCACGCTGGCAGACGTGGGCCTGGGTTACATACACCTCGGCCAGTCCGCCACCACGCTCTCCGGCGGCGAGGCCCAGCGGGTCAAGCTCGCCTCGGAGCTATCGAAACGGGGGACCGGACGCACCCTGTACATCCTGGACGAGCCGACGACGGGGCTCCATTTCGAGGACGTGCGCATCCTGCTCGAGGTCCTGCACCGGCTGGTCGAGCTGGGGAACACAGTCCTCGTGATCGAGCATCACATGGATGTAGTGAAGACGGCCGATTGGGTTATCGACCTGGGACCGGAAGGGGGATCAGGGGGAGGAACGGTGGTGGCGGTGGGAACGCCGGAAGAGGTTGCCGGCACCCCCGGCAGCTACACGGGCGGCTACCTGCGCGATATCCTCTAGTGCCTCGTTGATCGCGCCCTGCCATAGGGTTAACGTAAAAGACTTTGAAGTACCGCGGTGACGAGCGAAACCGGCGGGGGTCGGTTTCCGTAGAGCGTTTACCGAACGGACACCGGGAGCGCGGACGGCACGTGAACTTCTTCGTATTGATCATTCTCGTGTTCTTCGTGGTCGTGCCCATCGGGCAGGCGATCGCGAAGGCGATCGAGACGAAGGCCACGCGAGACGCGTTGCCGAAGGAGCCGGAACAGGCGGGCCGGCTCGAAGAACTCGAACGGCAGGTGCTGTATCTGGTGGAGCAGGTGGAGGGAATCCAGGAGAACCAGGACTTCCTCACTCGCCTGCTCGAGAACCGGCCGACGAAAAGCATTCCGCCCGCGCACAGTGAGGAAGAGGTAACATGATTAGCCGCGAAGACCTGGAGAGTTTTCTCATCCGAACCGAGATGGATCACCGGGAGATCGGGGAATCGATGTGGCTCGTGGATCCGGTGAAGGATGCCGAAGAGGACCACCCGGCGGTCGTGGTGAGCCTGTCGCCACCGCTGGTGATCTTTCGTGCCAGCATCGGCATGGTGCCGGAAGGGGACCACGCCCGACTGAAGCTGTACAAGACGCTGCTGGAACTGAACGCCTCGGACCTGGTTCACGGAGCGTACGGCCTGGAAAGCGACGAGGTA
>CAYWLF010000124.1:0-7190 GCA_964458875.1 uncultured Gemmatimonadota bacterium | reverse complement strand
TTCGTTTCCCGGATCACCACGGTCTCCGCCAGCTTGTCCTGCAGGCACTGGCGATTCCGATCCCACAGAATCCGGAAGAAGCCCTCCATCCCGGTGAACAACGAGGCCGCATATCCGCCGAATCTCTCGAAAGCGATCCAGTAGCTCAGAGCACCACCATCGAGCCGGAGCACGCGAATCCCGAATACCCGCTTGCCCGGCGTGCGTCCACGGAAGAAAGCCGTGAGAAAGGTGAAGTACAGGCCGGACCAGCCGATCCCCAGACCCAACTCGTCCAGAAAACCAATGATCGTGGCGATGATCCCTCGATTCCGCTCGGCCTCCAGCGACGCTTCCGTCGACTCGAGTTCAGCCTCGAGTCGATCGCCCCGCGACCGCAGGCGCTCGACCTCCCGTTCCTTTGCCTCCCACTCGGGCTTGGCCAGCCGCCGACCGAGCGACCGGGCCGTCTTCGCTTCGGCTGCAGTGTCCCCGGCGGCCCTCGCCGAGTTGAAGACTGCGAGCAAGGAATCGAGATTCACATCACCCGGTGCGGTGTCCGCCGGTTGACCGGCGGCACCGATGGCCCGGCTGATCGCCCGGGCTGCCGGATCATCGTCGTCCTGCTCCAGGCCGTCGAGCACCGACTGAATCTCCTCCCGGGCAACGCCTTCATCGACCAGACGCTGAACCAACCGGCTAGCCGCCGCTTCGGCTTCCACCGAATCGGCGGAACCGAAGATGGACATGAAGTCGGCCGCCGCTCCAAGAGTGACCGGCACCGCCCCGCCACCGTCGCCTCCCGCCTCGAACAGAACAGTGTCCTCGTCCAGGGCCAGCGATCCCCAGATCGCCAGCACGGCCACGAACACGGTCACGGCCCCACCACAACCGATCGCGGCACGGGCCGCCCTGGATCCGAGACCGGCCTTCCGGCCGCGGAACGCCAACCAGAACAGGAAGGTCCCACCGGCGAGGGCGAACAGCACGGCCTTCGCGTTGGTCAGGAGACCGATCAGAGCCAGATCGATGAGAATCGCCGCGGCCCGGCGCCACGGATGAGCGAGCGGGAGGCCCAGCAGGTCCGGCGACACCGAGAAGGCGTCCGGGGTGATGATCTCGCGTGGATCCCTTCCGTTTGCCATGGGCGGAAGGTTAGCGAGCCTGGCGACCGTCGACAATCAGGGAGAGGAACCGGGCCGCCCGCTGACCCCGCTCGGGGCGGCCCGGCGGCCGCCCCGCATGAGGCTC
This sequence comes from uncultured Gemmatimonadota bacterium, assembly GCA_964458875.1. Taxonomy (GTDB): domain Bacteria; phylum Gemmatimonadota; class Gemmatimonadetes; order Palauibacterales; family Palauibacteraceae; genus Benthicola. The sequence goes on along the minus strand of CAYWLF010000124.1, from coordinate 5,960 downwards.
CTTCAGATCGACAGAGCCCGCCGCGTCGGCCATGCCGACCGGGCCGGAACCCACGTGACAGGACCGCCCGGCGCCCCGAGCACCTTGAAGCGCGAAAGCTCGCGCAGCGGCTCGACCCACTCGACGTGGGCATCGTTCGAGTCGAACTCCATGTCGAAGCCATCCGAATCGAAGAAGAAGCCGTTCATCTCCCCGTCCTCCGACTGCCAGGCGCTCTCGGCTTCCGGAAGATCGACGGTGAGGGTGCGTTCGTCCCGGTCGCGCAGTATGCCGATGGCGACAGGCCCTGCCTCTGCATCCCACACCAGTCGCGACACATCACCGGCGCTCCCGATGTCTTCTCCGCCCACGGAGAGAATCACGTCACCCGCCTTGAGGCCCGCTTCGGCGGCCGGCGAGTCTTCTTTGACCGTCGTGATCAACACTCCGGTTCTCTCACCGAGGCCGAAGTACTCGGCGAGCTGAGGCTCCAGGCCCTGGATCCCAACCCCGAGACGCCCACCCCGCATCGACATGAACGTCATGACGTGGGGCATCTCTCTGATCCGGACATTCATGTCGCCCAGGTGCTCCCGTGTCTTCTCGAGCTGCTCGCGAAGGTGGATGGCACCCTCTTCGTCCCAGCCGGACCGCAGGGTGACGACTCCGCCCGGTCCGCCCCGGTTACCCAGCTCCACGTCAATCGGCATTTCGGTGCCGCCCCGGATCACCCCCAGCGACACGCCGCGTCCCGCCGGGGTCTCTCCCAGCATCCGGCGGAGCTGTGCTTCGCTCTCGACTCGATCGCCGTTCCAGCTCACGATCACGTCTTCTTCCTGCAGGCCCGCATCGCGCGCCGGACCCTCGTCCGCCACGCCGGTGATCCGCACGCCACTTTCCCTCCGCAGGTCCAGGCGCCCTACGTCATCCGCCGTCACGTCGGCGATGAACACTCCCAGATAGCTGCCCTGGCTCACGCTCAGCAGGCGGACGCGGCTCTCGGTGTCACTCACATCCTGTGCGCTCAGCGTCCCCGCCAGACTCGCGACTCCGGCCAGCGCTATCGCGGCAACGAAGCCCAGTGCCTTCACTCTCATCTCCTCACGCTCCTCGTCTCGCGTTTGTACCCCCCACTCCGGGGGCATCAGCCGGGCCGACTGATGGCGGCCGGTGTTTGCCGTGTTCGCAAGCTTGGACATGCGAGGACGGACCTAGCGTTGCCCGTCAGGGAACAGCCACTCGAAGGGCCGCGGCGACGACGCGGAAGGTCGCGGGGCCGGGTTGCCACGTATCTCCGTCCAGGTTGATCCACATGTCCGTCTGGGACTGGAGTTGGACTGAGGTGGCGCGGTACAGGGAAACACCGGGGTGCCCGGCGTGCCGGCCGGCCAGCACCCGGGGAATGAGGCCAGCGAGCCTGGCCGGGCTGACCGCGTGCACGATCACGAGGTCCAGCAATCCGTCATCGGTGGACGCTCCCGGGGCGAAACGGATCCTCCCACCGGCATACTGCCCGTTTGCCAGGATGACCATGAGAGCCCTCGCATCGATTGCCTGGCCGTCGACCTCCAGGCGCACCGAATAGGGGCGCAGATCCCGGATCTGGCCCAGCGCCGCCAGCGGATAGGCGATCGGTCGGAGGCGACGGCGGAAGACCGGGCTCATGCTGTCGCCGATACGCCCGCCGAAACCCGCGACGGCTGCGTTAGCCAGAAACCGCGGATCCTCATCTCCCCCCGGCCGGGAGGCCCGGACCAGGTCCAGGGCAGCGGTGCGCTCACCGATCGCCACGGAAGCCGCCTGCTCGATCACTCGTGGGATCCCCAGGGAAGAAGCGAGATCGTTGCCCGTGCCGACCGGAACGATGCCCAGACGGGGGCCACCGCCACCCAGGTACAGCCCGGTCGCCACCTCCCGCACGCTCCCATCGCCGCCGACGGCGACCACCGCGTCGTAACCGGAGCGCGCGGCCTCGGTGGCCAAGCTCACGGCCTCTCCGGCCTCGGAGGTGCAGACGTATTCGCCTTCGATCCGACTCTGGAGGCGCTGGCGAAGGATGTCAGCGTCCGCGCGACCGCCCGCCGCAGGATTCAGGATTACGAGAGTTCGCATGGGAGGATAACTTGCGGGAAGCGGTACCCTTTTCACCAGTGACCGGAGACTTCGGGCACATGGATGCCAGCGACGAGAAACACCTGCGGGAGGCAGCCGAGGTACTTTCGGGGGCCACCCGACTCGCGGTCCTCACCGGAGCCGGAATCTCGGCGGAAAGTGGAGTCCCGACGTTTCGAGGCGAGGGGGGTTTTTGGAAGGGCCGATCGGCCATGGACCTGGCTACCCCCCAGGCTTTCAAACGTGACCCGGAAGACGTGTGGGAATTCTACCGCTTCCGGATCACCGGACTGGCGGACGTCCAGCCCAATGCCGGACATCGGGCGCTCGCGGACCTCGAGCGTCGCTGCGAGCGCTTCTGGCTGATCACCCAGAACGTGGATGGCCTGCATCGGGCAGCGGGAAGCCGGAACGTCATCGAGCTGCACGGCTCGCTGAAGCGCGTTCGCTGCCGGGCGTGCTCCTACCACTGCCCATCCGTGGACCTGCCCGGACAGCCCGTCCCCGTCTGCCCGCGATGTGGCGATATCCTGCGCCCCGATGTCGTGTGGTTCGGTGAGAGCCTGCCCGGTCCGGCCCTTGCCGAGACCGAGAAAGCGATCGGCGAGTGTCAGGTCATGCTGGTCGTGGGAACGTCCGGAGTGGTCGAGCCGGCGGCATCGTTCGCTCGCTGGGCGCGATCGCGAGGAGCCCGTGTCCTCGAGGTCAATCTCGAGAGCACGCCGATCAGCGAAGTCGCCCACGTCAGCCTGTTCGGGCCCGCCGGAGTCGTGCTGCCCCGCCTGGTGGAGATGATCGACTGAAGTCCGTCGGAGCTAGTTGAAGATTCTCCGCAACGCCTCGAAGAACGCGACCACCTTTCGACGGTCGAGTGCATCGTCACTCCGTACACCCGTGCATACATCGACGCCATAGGGACGGACGGTTCGCACGGCGAATTCCACGTTCTCGGCGTCCAGGCCGCCGGCTAGCAGTACCGGACAATCCACCGTCTCCACGATCTCCCGGCTGATGTCCCAATCGTGGGTCTGGCCGGCCTGGGACTCCCACCGGAAAGGCGCCTGCGGATTGGACGAGTCGAGAACCAGGGCATCCGCCTGCCGCGCGGCCGCTACGGCCTGGTCCACGGCGGAGCGATCGATCACGTGGATCACCTGGACGATGGAGACGCCGGGCAGGGCCACGCGCAGTCGAAGGTAGTCCAGCGGCGCCAACGGATCCCACAGTTGAAGCGTATTCACGGAACAGGCCCGAACCTTCTCGATCAGCCGATCCGCGTCGATCACCGCCGTGAGAAGAAACGTGCCCGTCGCCGTCGGCAGGCCAGCCACGATGTCCCGGATCACCGACTCAGGAAGCTCGCCGGGCCCCGCTGGCATCTCGGAGACCAACCCCAATGCGGCCGCGCCGAAGGACAGTGCCATCCGGGCCTCATCCGGGGACCGGATGCAGCAGATCTTGACCTTGACGGGAGTGATGACCATCAGCCCGGCCCTTTCGTCTCGCGGTACCGTCCGCCTGGACAAGATCGTGGTGCCGGGGCCCGGAGAAAAGCCCACTACATGAGGGCGTCCAGGTAAAGCATGAACTGCCACCGCAGCGGTCCCGCTCCGTGGACGCCCCGGGCCAGGTCGGCGCGCAGAAGGCCATCCAGCAGGGATATTCCCCCACCCACCGCGACGAACGGATCGGCGAACCCCAGATCCGGCAGATCGCCGGCCGATCCGAAGTCAGCGAACGCCAGGATCCGGACGAGCGGGTAACCGACCGCCAGCTCCGTTCGCGCGAGCCAGAACGCCTTTGCCGCTATCTGACCCGGCTCGAACGATCGCACCGTTTGTGGACCGGCGAGATAGTAGAGCCGCTGTGTGGGAACATCGCCGAACGTGGTGCCGGCGGACCATTCCAGGCTGCCCCCAAGCCGCCAGAACAGTGGCAGGGTCGCGGCAGCGCCTATGGCCAGGCGGGCGTACTCCACGTCTCCCACCCCGACCTCCCCCCACATGGTCCCGGTCGTAATCGGCTCGCGGGGATCGACCCCGGACTGCACTCGAAGACGCCCGGAGAGGCCGGCGATCGCGATCTCGTCCGCTTTCATGTTGGGAGGGGGATCGGAGCGCCCCAGCAGGTTGGCCAGGGAGAAGTCGGTGTTCTTGTCTGCTGACCAGTGGGACTCGGCGAACGCCGTGACCTCGTGCCGCACCCGCCCCGTCTCCTGTTTCACACCGATCGACACGCCGCCCGCCCGGTAGTACTGGCCATAGTCGTAGCCGAAGAGAAGCGCGTTGATCGAGCTCTCGAGGTTGAGAGGGTTTCCCCAGTCATTGGCAGCCTGGAGGCGGTAGTACGCCGACGCCTCCACGCTGCCGCCCGCGAGGTCCTCGCGCAGCCCGAACTCCGCGTTCGGAATCCAGTCGCCGATCCCGATGCGCAGCTCGCCCCATCCCGTCAGGCCCGCGACCGGCCCCTCACGGCGCAGGCCCGCACTGAGAGCCTCGACCCGGTTGTAGCGGAAGATCCCGAACCTCGACAAGGCCGGGGGCACGAACGTGTGGGCCGCCGTGAGTTCATCCAGTTCCTTCTCCATCCGGTCGATCTCGGCTCGACTGAAGCTCAGCGGCTCACCGGCGAAGAAGTCTTCGGACAACAGGGGCGACTCCCGGAGCGAGTCGCGGGGCGGGACGATGATGACCTCCTGGATCTTGCGACCGTCGTCCAGTTCCCGCTCGTGGGTGTGCCGCTCCCAGCCCGGCGGGAGGTCCTCTTCCGCGACATCCAGCGTATCGACCTCGTTGAGCGAGTAGTCGGCGACCGAAATCTCCAGGGCCACCGGCACCCGGAGCAAGGTTCCGGCCCGGCCCTCCCCCTCGAACCGGATGCGCCATGGAAGCCACCAGCGCAGCTCCTGAAGAGCGTAGTCCACGATCATGTGATCCACGGTCGCGGTGATCGGCTTGATGAACCCGGGCACCTCCGCCGCGTCGTCCGGCTCGTCGATCTCGAGGTTGAACGGTCGCGCCGGCCGGTACGCGCCCCGCACCAGGGCCGCTGTCTCCCGGTCGAACCAGACCGCGCCAGCCAGGAGACCGAACTCCGCCCGCCGTGGCTCGATACTCACCTGCACGAGGGTGATCTCGCGGCCGCTCGACGGAAGCACGATCCGTATCGTATCGCCGGACGCGAACCGGTAGTGGAAGCCCGCCGTGTCCGCCAGCGGATGCAGGAAGGTCTCGCCACCCATCATCAACCGGTCGGCCGTAGGGTCGAGGGGAATCAGGTCGTCCGGATCTTCACCATAGTCGCCGCGTTCGACCTTTCGATCCTCGTCGTCGGCCAGGTCTCCGATGATCGGCACCTCCTGCCTGCTGGCCATCCAACGGTAGGTTTCCGTTCCCGCCGAGTCCCAGCGCACTCTGGCGATCTGCTCGCTCACGAAGAGTCCCCGTTCGCGCCGGAACCCGGAGGCCGATAGGCCGACGTATATGCGTTCGGTAATGGTGGCTTCGTAGCTGGCGAGACCGGCCGCTTCCGTGCCGCGAGCCTGGCGGGCGCGCTGGATCATGTACCGGGCTCCCTCATCGGCGTACGTATCCGAGGGAATGGTGTCGGGGCGCGGTGGAGGCGCGAGGCTGTCAGGCGGTGGGTCGGGCTCCTGGCCCGCGGCCGGCGCAGACCCAATGAGCCCACCGCACGCCACGACGACGCCCGCCAGGACTGGCGCGTACTTGTGCAATCTTACCCGGAACACGGGCTCTCCGGCTGGTTCGCGGTTATCTTCCGGGAGTACCTACGGCACCCCCCGGCCGGCGGTTTCAATCCACCAGCACCAGGACCGACCCATGTCCATGAAGAGCGTGAACCCCACCACG
>CAYWLF010000123.1:0-7213 GCA_964458875.1 uncultured Gemmatimonadota bacterium | reverse complement strand
CCGGCGACCTCAACCTTGGCAAGGTTGCGCTCTACCAGCTGAGCTATGCCCGCATCTCGTTTTCAAACGACACTCAATGCCTGCGGAGGCACGAAACGGAGCCGCCCGAGGGCAGGCTCCGCACGGCGACGATACTACCTGAATTCGCGGTCTTCGTCAACCAACTATCGTCCGCCTGTCCGCCCGAAAAAGACAGAGCGATCAGGCCCCGCGGCCAGACCGCGCAACCCTCAATCGGTCAGACCACAGACTTGCGTCAGCTACCCCACTTCCATGGCTGGACCAGCTGCTTCAGGATCGGCCTGTTGTCCTCCAGGAACTCTTTGAAGGTCTTCTCCGTGTTGGCGCGCGTCGCTATGTAACAGGCCTCGCAGGTGTTCTGCTTGGTGAAGTTCTCGAGCATGTCTTCCTGCGTGTTGAAGTACGCCATCACCATCGCGCACGGCGTCATGCGGCCGTCCGGGTTGATGACCAGGAACTTGCTGCCTGCCTGGCAGCCCGGAATACCGCCTTCGGTCATGAAGCGGTAGAACTTCCACAGCACACGGGGCGAGGTGTACACCGGGTAGCCCTGGTTCCGCAGGTCGATGACCTCCTCGATCTTCTGCTTCAGCAGGTCGCCGCCACCGTTTCCGTCGATGAGACCCGTGCGGTCCTGCACACGCAGATGACTGTAGACCGAGAAGTTGATCGGCAGCCCCCACTCCTTGGCCTTCTTCACCAGGCCCGGGAGGTCCTGGTAGTTCCAGTTCGTGATGCACACGTTGAGCAGGATGTCGTCTTTCTCCGAGTTCTTCGCCAGCTCGGGAAGGGTGCGCGACATCTTGTCGAACAGCCCGGGAATTCGGCGAAACTCGTCGTGCCGCTCGTCCGGAAAATCCATCGAGATGGAAAGCTGGTCCATTCCCGCCTTCTGCAGCTTCCGGAACCGTTCTTCGTTCAGGTTCGAGGCATTGCTGACCACGATCATGAACGGAAGCTTGCCCGGGTTCGAGAGCTTCTCGACGATCTCGTACACGTCGCCGCGGGCCAACGGTTCTCCCCCTGATACGTGCGAAACGACGGGCCGCAGCTCCTTCTGGATCGCGGCGTACTCGTCCGCTGACAGCCGCGTCTCCTTGATCGGGCCACCCCAGTTGCAGTGCCAGCAGTTGGCCGTGCAGCTATGCGTGACCTCGAACGAAATCGAGAGGGGCTTGTTCTGCAGCTTGTTCTGAAAACCACGTGCCAGCATTCTGGCCGCCATGGCTCCGGATATGTTCATGCACTTCCCCCTGGAATCGCTTCTTCAGTGTCGTATGGTGTCAATCTGGCCCGGAACCGGAGCCTGAACAAGGAAGGTCCGCCGCCCGGACTCCTTGCTACGGCCGCTTAGAAACCCGCGATCGGCCTAATCGTTCCCCGCTGCGGACTCCGCCGTCCGGCGCCTGCGCGCCTGCTTGATGTAGTCCACGGCCTTGGGGATGGCTTTGATCGCGTAGATGGCGATCACCAGGCCGAAGAAGGCGAACAGCATCCAGGTGGGGATGTCGAACAGGCTGCCGACCCACGCCAGCATGACGTACCTCGGAAAGCGACCCGTGAGCAGCGCGCCCACGTACTTCCACAGGGGATAGTGAACCGAAAAAGCCAGGAACTTGAATGGGAAGAACGGAATCGGAGTGAAGCCGGTAACCACGATGACGAGGAACGGATACTTCATGAACAGGCGGGCGATCTTCTGATACCAGCCCTTGTCCTTGTAGCCGGCCAGCGACTGCAGGTTCATGACCGGTACGAACACCGAGTGATCCAGGAACCCGGCGATCAGGGTCCCCATGCTGGCGGCCAGCGCCGTGTACCAGACGTTGCCGTTGGATCCAAAGTAGATCACCACCGGCTCGTGCGGGAACACTGATACCGCGCTGTTTGCCGGGATCGCATAGAACAGCAGGTAGAGGTAGCTGTTCGACGAGAAATCCTGCAGGATGAGAACCAGCGTCACGATCGCCGTCACGACCATGAGCCCGCCCAGGACCCACACCTTGGGTCCGAGCTTCTTGTACGTCAGCGGCTGCTTGACTCCGTCCGCGAACGTGTAGTTCTCGGGACGTTCCGTACTGCTCAAATGTTCTTTCTCCTGGCCAGGTCTCTTGGCGGGCGGCGGCCAACGATATCCGTGGGGCGACCTGCGCGCCAGCAAGCGAGCATCCGATACTGGCACGAAACGGCCCGGCGCATGTAGCTTGGCCCGTCACTCGGGCCGGAAATCCGCCGTGGGTCCGGTCCGTCCATGCAGGCAGGAGCGAGCGCGTGACCAAAGTTGCCAAATGCCCCGAGTGCGGCGCCGACATGGGCCAGTTCGACCAGACTTGCCAGAAGTGTGGCAAGGCGCTGTCGTACGAGGCCGGCGAAGGCCATGTCGGCTGTACCGTGTGCGGCGCCGATATCGGAGCGTACAGCGAAACCTGTCCGGAATGCGGAGAGACAGGCTACCCGGCGCTGAGGCCTCGGAAGGGGCGGAAGTTCAAGGGCTCACCACATCTCGAGGCCAAGCGCTCCGAAGAAGAGTAACGGCCCCGAGAGCGTGACCCCCGCAGACGCCGACTCCCCGGATTCGATCCGCCCGGACGCCAGCGCGCCCGAAGCGATCGACACGGAGGCGGGCCGAGCGGCACTGGCCCGTTTCGTGGTCGTCCTGTACCAGCCCCAGGACCTGGTGAACATCGCGCTCGTCGTGCGCGCGATGAAGAACATGGGCCTCACCCGGCTTCGTCTCGTATCACCTGCCGTCTACAACGCTTACCGCGTCACCGGAATCGCCCACGACACGCACGAGATCGTCAACGCCGTCGAGTTGTTCGACGAATTCGACCAGGCCGTCGCAGACGTCGTCCGGGTCGTCGCGATGACGGCGAGACGAAGGGCCAGCCGGCAGGTCTGGCGTGAGCCTCACTCCGCGGCGGAGAAGCTGGTCGCCGGGAGCGCTGAAGGGGACATCGCGCTCGTATTCGGACGAGAGGACAGGGGCCTTCCCAACGAGATCCTCGATCGCTGCCACGAGGCGGTGTGCATTCCCACCAACCCGGAGCATCCGAGCCTGAACCTGGGCCAGGCCGCGATGGTCGTTCTGTACGAGGTCCGACAGGCGGTACGCCGGTCGTTCGACCTCGACGAACGAGACCTCTCGGGTAAGATCCGGGACCAGGCGCCACCGGCTACGGCCGCGGAGCTGGAGGAATTCTTCGGCGTGTGGGAACAGGCGATGAGCGCACTCGGGATGTTCCGCGGGGTCGAGCCGATCACCAAGATGCGGAGCTACCGCAGAATACTGAAGCGCTCCGAACCCGATCGCCGCGAACTTCGGCTGTTCGAGGCCACGGCATGGCGGATCGTCAACTTTGCCACGCGCATTGAGGCCCGCATCCGCGACCAGATCGCAAAAGAGGCCAGGAAGCACTGAGCATGGTCTACTCTGAAGCGATCTCCCCAGCCCGTTTGGCTGCCGGCACGTAGTACTGCTCCGTGTAGTCCTTCAGCATTCGACGAGCCGTGAACCGTGCTCCGCCCGTGCGGATCGCTTGCTTCATCATGCGCACCCAGCCACGGGGAACGCCGTCCGCATCGCGATCATAATAAAGCGGTCGGATTTCCTCTTCGATCACCCTGTACAGCGATTCGGCGTCCTCCTGGTCGGCGACGGCCCAGTCCTCCGGCGTTTCGCCACCCAGATCCTCTCCGATCGCCCACCCGTTCAGACGAGTGAAGCCCTCGGCCCACCAACCGTCCAGCGTGGACAGGTGCGGAACGCCGTTGATCGCCGCCTTCTGACCGCTCGTGCCGCTGGCTTCCATGGGGGGCCGCGGCGTGTTCAACCATACATCCACGCCCGAAACGAGCTCGCGAGCGACGTTCATCTCGTAGTTCTCGACGAACGCGATTCGCCCCGCGAACGCGGGATCCGACGCCATGCCATACACTTCCGCGAGGAGAGCCTGGCCGGGTTCGTCCGCCGGGTGCGCCTTGCCGGCCATGACGATCTGAACCGGCTGCCAGGGATCGAGAAGGATCGCCTGCAGGCGCTCGATGTCCTTGAAGAGCAGCGTGGCGCGCTTGTAGGTCGCGAACCTGCGGGCGAATCCAATTGTCAGGGTTGTCGGTCCGAGCAGGGTACCCGCCGCCACGACCTGGCTGGGCGCCGACTCGCCGTCGGTCCAGCGGCCCCGGGCACGCATCCGAAGCTCTGTGAACAGCCGTCCACGGCACTTCTTGTGAGCCTCCCAGACCAGGTGGTCTGGCAGGTCGAGCGCCCGCTCCCACAGCGCCGCGTCATCGCGCTGAAGCTCCCAATCGGGTCCGAGATACCGATGAAACAGATCCCGAAACGGAGGCGAGACCCAGGACGGTACGTGAATTCCGTTCGTAACGTGGCCGATGGGCACTTCGTCGTCACTCACCGCGTTCGGCCACATCGACCTCCACATTCGCCTGGCCACCTCGCCGTGGCGCTCGGACACGCCGTTGCGGGCGTCCGACATGCGGATGGCCAGCGTGGACATGTGGAAGCGGCCGTCGTCGTGCGGGTGCCGCCCGAGCTCGAACAAGTCCTCGCGGGCCAGGCCGAGCCGGTCCACGTAGTCCTTGAAGTACCTATCCATTCGATCGAGCGAGAATGCGTCGTGGCCGGCCGCTACCGGTGTATGCGTCGTGAACACGGTGGACGCGGCCACCCGCCGGCGTGCTTCCTCAGCTGACAGGCCCTCCTCCACGTACTCCCGGAATCGCTCCAGTGTCATGAAAGCGGCATGGCCTTCGTTGGCGTGCCACACGTCCGGGTGAATGCCGAGCGCCCGAAGCACCCGCACTCCACCGATCCCCAGCACGATTTCCTGGCGCAGCCGCATCTCGTTGTCGCCGGAGTACAGCTGATGTGAGAGCTGTCGATCGTCCGGGTGGTTAGCCTCGATGTCCGTGTCCATCAGGTTGATGGAGGACCTTCCCATCTGCATCTCCCACACGCCGAGATGGACGACTCGCCCGTCCAGCGTCACGGAGGCGTGCGCACCCTCTTCCCCGTTGCCCAACACCTTGCGAATGGCCATCGAATCGGCGTCAAACGGTTCCTCGATTGCCAGCTGCCGCCCGTCTTCCGTCATCCGCTGGCGGAAGTAGCCCTTCTGGTAGAACAGGCCGATGCCGACGAGGGGGATTCCAAGGTCGCTCGCTTCCTTGAAATGGTCACCCGCCAGGATGCCGAGACCACCGGAATAGATAGGGATCGATGCGTGTACGCCGAACTCGGCGCAGAAGTACGCGATCCCTCCAGGTGTCAGGTCACCGTGCGTTTCCCGGTACCAGCTGCGCCGCTGCTGCAGCACCGCATCCAGATCGGCGGTAACTGCATCGTACTCACGCAGAAACACTGGGTCCCGGGCCGCCTCCGCCAGTCGCTCCGCGTCCACTCTCCTCAACACCTCGACGGCGTTCTTTCCTGAGAGCGCCCACAGCGTTGGATCGAGGCGCTGAAACAGCCCCCGAGCGTCCTGGTGCCAGGTCCACCACAGATTGTTCGCCAGACCCTCGAGGCCCGCGATTCGTGTCGGAAACTCGGTTTCAAGCGTATCGTTCATTCACCCATAGCCCCGGAATCAGTTCTCCTGCGTCGAGAATCACGGCCCCTGACGACCCCCCGACGCACGATCCGGCGGAAGGCCGATTGAACGCCTCCTCGCCGGGTCTTCGAATTCGAAGATGCGTATGCTAGATGCGTGCTGCGATCTTGTCGAGGAGTACCGCGTTGGTGGAGGTCCGCTTCATGATGCCGAGGACCTCGCCCATGGCGTCCACTTCCGAGTGTCCGCTCAACTCGCGCCGCATCGCGTGCGATGCCGTCAGCGCCGCGTCCGACAGCAGCAACTCTTCACGCCGCGTGGCGCTCGCGTTGAGGTCGATCGCCGGGAAGATGCGCCGATCGGCGAGTTCTCGGCTCAGAACCAGCTCGCTGTTACCGGTCCCCTTGAATTCCTCGAAGATCACCTGGTCCATGCGGGAACCCGTGTCCACGAGCGCGGTGGCGATGATCGTCAGGGAGCCCCCACCCTGCGCCGGATCGATGTAGCGGGCGCTGCCGAGGAAGCGCTTGGGCTTGTCCAGGGCGCCTGAGTCGAGTCCGCCGGATAGTGTGCGGCCAGTTCCGTCCTCGACCGTGTTATATGCACGCGCGAGCCGGGTGATCGAATCCAGGATGATGACGACGTCCTGGCCCATTTCGGCCCGGCGGCGGGCGCGCTCAAGGGTGATTTCGGCGACCTGCACGTGCCGTTCAGCCGGGTAATCGAAGCTCGACGCCACCACCTCGCCGAAGCCGCAGGCCTCCATCTCGGTCACCTCTTCGGGACGCTCGTCCACCAGAAGGATGAAGACCGAGGAGTCCGGGTAGTTCTTCACGATGCCCTCGGCGATAGCCTGCAGGACAAAGGTCTTCCCGGCCTTGGATGGTGCCACGATCATGGCTCTCTGCCCTTTTCCCAGCGGACAGAACAGGTCGATGATCCGGTTGGTGGGGTCGGGCTCGCCACGTCGGGTGAGTCCGCACTCCAACTTCAGTTGCTCTTTGGGGTGCTGTGCCGAGAGCCGCTTGAAGTCGCGGCGATGGCCCAGTTCTTCGACGGGGATGCCGTTTACGGAGAACACGCGCTTGAGAGGCGGGCTCTTCCCACTTCCCGGCGGGTTACCGACTTCGCCCGCGATCTCGTCGCCTGAGCGCAGCTTGTGCTTGTGAATGAGACGTTGCCCAACATAGATGTCTTCATCGCTGGGCGTATAGCTCATATGCTGTCGCCGGATGAACCCCGACTTTCCGCCGAGGACTTCCAGCACCCCGAGGGTTCCTTCGTTCGTCACTTCCATTCCGTTCTTTTTCTGATCGATCCGCGAGGATGATCGTGGATAAGGGGACAAAACAGCCACACTGTTCGCCGCCGCGACCATGAGGATCGAAACAGAAGCAGCATGGGCTGACAATAAACCCGACGGACCTGAGGGGGATCCCCGGCGGAGCCGCGGGTCGGCTCGATCCTGGCCGCATCCCGGCGGCCATTCCCTACGATCGAGGCATTAATCATACCACTCTGACGCCCGGAATCAACCTCTCGTCAATTCGCGGCGTCCAGGGGCGTGCGCCGCGAGTCTCCGGCGACACCCGGACGGGCTAGAACAACAGGCGGTACGTGAG
>CAYWLF010000122.1:0-7237 GCA_964458875.1 uncultured Gemmatimonadota bacterium | reverse complement strand
CGGGTTCATGTGCTGGTCGGACTCGATGTAGTTCACCAGCCAGTTCCACTTGACCGGGTCCTCCATGTGATCCAGCTCGTAGCCGATCCGGCCGGCGTAGATCTCGCGCAGGCGTTCTATCGCGTCGCGAGCCGTGTCCCCGAGAGTCTCGAGGCCAATGGCGGACGAGGGGATCGTCTCCAGTCCTGCCCATGTGATGCCGTGGAATTCGGGTTCGATCGACGGATGGCCAGTCCGCGGCGTACCGAGCGGATCGATCTGGACGTTGAGGTGACCCAGCGTGCGAAGCGACTCGACCAGGGAGCCAGCGGCGGCAGCAGTTCTCAGCTGTTCGGGCGCGGCTGGAGTCGAGGCAGGCTCGACTGGAGCCGAAGCAGGTAGCGGAGCGGCGACCGGAGGTAGGGCGGCTACGCCGTGAACCAGGTCGGCCAGCGACGGTGGTACCACACCCCGCTCTCGGAGGGATCTCTCGTACAGCTCCTCCGCCAATCCAGCGTTGTATCCGTCCGCGGAGGGATAGCCCCCCGCCCTGTTTTCGTCGCTCAAGTCACTGTCCAGACCGCGGTGTTCGATAGCCGGCCGCACGCTTCATCCGGGCGGCGGTGCCAGGGCGTTCCAAGCTATCCGATGCGTGGAGGGGCACAAGGTAGGCGAGGACTCAGTCGCCCGCATCGCCCGCGGGCTCTCCAGGCATGCGGAGCAGCGGCTGATCCCAGTCGTCTTCGAGCTGAACCGAGAGGCCGTCCGCCATCCGGTTCACGTAATTGAAGTAACTGGCGACTTCGCATGCGTGCAGGATCGCCTCGTCGCCGAGGCCGGCCTTCCTCATTCGTTCGATATCCGCTTCCTCGACGGACGCCGGTTGGAGGGTCAGCCGTTCGGCGTACCCCAGCATGGCCGTCAGCCGCTCGTCGCCGGCGACCGCCGCACGCCAGTCGGTCACCAGCCCCTGTATGAAGTCTTCTTCCTTCCTGAGTCTACGGAGCCCCGCCCCGTGATGCTGTACTCAGTAGAAGCAGTCGTTGGCCGCCGACACCACCACGGCGACAGACTCGCGCTCGACCCGGCTGAGCGGTGAAGGACCGAACATGCTGGTCCGGTACAGTGCGTAGTGATCGAGCAGCGACTGGGGATGTAGCGTGTGGATCTCGAGGATGTGGTCGAGCGGCCGGCCGCGGCTGATTTTCTCGTATGCCTCGGCCAGCTTCCCTTCTGCTTCCTGCGGACCGGTGCGTTCGATCCAGGGGCCGCCGTCCGATCGGTCCCAATGTGCTGCCATCCGCTCTTCCTCCAGGTGTTGATTCAGCTTCGGATCGTGACACGGGGTTGCCGACCTCGCAAGGAACGCCGCGACGCGAGGCAACGTTTCCCCAATGGCGGAGTGCGAGGGGCAACGGAGGAACGAACGGAGACTTCAGTGGCTACAGCAAGGGCGTGGGTGACGGCGATGGTCATGGCGGGACTGCTGGCTCCCGGCGAAGCGCCCGCACAGTCCGGTGCCGCGGAAGCCCGGCGCCTGGCCGGTAGCGAAGACTGGCGGACGGATTTCAGCCGGCACTCCGTTCCGCTGTCCGAGATCGTTTCCGGGGGTCCCAAACGCGACGGGATTCCTCCGATCGACCACCCCAGGTTCGAGGCGGCCGCCGACGCCGATCGGTGGTTGGACGATCGCCACCCCGTGGTGGTGGTCCGGGCCGGAGGCGAGGTTCGGGCCTACCCGCTCGGGATCCTCATCTGGCACGAGATCGTGAACGACGAAGTCGGCGGCGTACCGGTCACGGTCACCTACTGTCCCCTGTGCAATACGGCCCTGGTGTTCGACCGGCGGCTCGGCGGCCGCGTGCTGGACTTCGGGACCAGCGGTCGCCTCAGGATGTCGGACCTCGTGATGTACGACCGGCAGACGGAGTCGTGGTGGCAGCAGGCCGTGGGAGAGGCGATCGTCGGCGAGCTCACGGGCGAGCGGCTCGAGGCCGTTCCCGCGAACACCCACGGGTGGGCCACGGCACGGGAGCTGTATCCG
Source organism: uncultured Gemmatimonadota bacterium (assembly GCA_964458875.1). Classification (GTDB taxonomy): domain Bacteria; phylum Gemmatimonadota; class Gemmatimonadetes; order Palauibacterales; family Palauibacteraceae; genus Benthicola. The sequence continues at coordinate 5,214 of CAYWLF010000122.1, read as the reverse complement.
GACGTGAAGGTCCTGTCTCGCGACACGGGGTTTCCGGAGTACGAGGCGTCCGGCAGGTATGGGCAGAATCCCTACGCCGGGTACGATTCCCGGAGCGGCCCCTTTGGCGGGTTCTTCTCGGGTGAGATCCCCGGCGACCTCCCTGCCATGGAGCGCGTGGCGGCGCTGGACATCGGCGACGGTTGGGCAATCGGATTCGCGGCTCTGACCGATCGCGGTGCGATCAATGAGTCGTTCACCGGCGTGAACTTCGTGGTGTTGTGGGCCGCGGGAGCGGCCAGCGCCGTGGATGCTCGTTCGATCTCGGGCGGTCGGGACGTGGGGCAGAGCGCGGTGTTCGATCGCCGACTCGGAGAGCGAGTCCTCACGTTCGAGCGCCGTGACGGGCAGTTCCGGGACCGCGAAACGGGATCCACGTGGGACCTCGCGGGCAAGGCGGTCGCGGGACCGCTCGTGGGACAAGGCCTGACGCCGATCCCACACGGAAACCACTTCTGGTTCGCCTGGGTGGCATTTCGGCCGGACACGGAGCTGTGGCAGCGGTAGGTCTTCCCTCAGAACCCCGTCGGCGTCCTCCACACGATGTGGTGCTCCCTATCGGCGATCATCACCAGGCCAAACGGCGAGGTGGCCACGCCGATCGGCGACCACAGGCCCACGGCCCCGGCGTCGACCAGGTTCCCGGTGAACTCCGTCAGCCCGCTTCCAGCAAAGGTGTTGATCAGGGGCGAAGCCAACGTCACCAGGCGGATCCGGTCGTTGCCCCGATCGGCAATGTATACGCTGAGTCCGTCGTCGGTCGCCGCGACATCGCGGGGATCGGAGAGCGATGCGGACACGGGGTCTCCTCCGTCACCGCCGAATCCGGCCGTTCCCGTTCCCGCCACCGTGGTGATGATCCCGGTCGCCAGATCGACGGCGCGAACTCGTTGGTTGCCAGCGTCGGCGAGGTAGAGGACTCCACCCGCGATATCGATTCCGGCCGGGAAGTTGATCATCGCGTCCGCAGCGGGACCCAAATCTCCGGCGAATCCGGCTTCACCAGTTCCGGCCACGGTAGACAGCGTTCCATCCGGAAGGATCGTCCGGATTCGATGCGACCTGCCCTCGGCGAAATATACCCGACCGATCTCGTCCACCGCCACGCCACGCGGACTGCGGATCGACGATTCGGCCGCCACCTCACCGTCCGGCGTGGTCTCGGATTCGCCCGTCCCGGCAAGCAGCGTGCGCGCACCCGTGGCGGCATCGAAGCGCCACACGCGGTGGCCCAGGTCGTCGGCCACGATCAGTCCGCCGGTCCCGTCCACGGACAGGTCCGTCGGCTCAAGCAAGCAGGCGACCGAACAGCTCACGTCGTCCACCACCACGCGAACCTCGCCAGAAGACGATACCGCCAGGATCCGCCGGTTTCCGCGGTCTGCCAGGTACAGGACCCCGTCCAGGTCCATATCCAGGCCGGACGGGAACCGCAGCAACGTCTCGGTCGCCGAGTTGCCGACCTCCCGGCCGGGTTCGTCCGGCGCCCCGGCCACGATCCGCATCAGCCCGGGCGTGTCACCGAGAATCGCGAGGGGCTCACCGCATGCCGCCCAGACGATCGTCGCGGCGATCGTGGCAACGAGCCCGACCGTCACGGAAGCGGGACGACCCATATGTCCCCCTTTCCGTCTTCTCCGCGCCTGGTGAACGCGAGCTCGGTCCCATCGGGCGACACGGCAGGCTCCGTTCCCCCCTCCGTGCCATCGACTCGACCCAGGACTCCTCCGGCTGCCGCGACGCGCCAGATGCCGTCCGAGCGGGCCACGTAGATCCACTCCCCGTCCGGTGACCAGGCGGGATCTGTCGCTTCCACGAGATCCAGCGCTTCACCGCCGGCCGCGGGGATCACGGCCACCACCGCTCGGCCGATCGGCCACTGCGTCCTTTCCTCCACGCATACCACGATCGTGCCCGTCGGTCCGAAGGACAGGTGCTGGCACGAAGTGCGGAACTCAGGACCGCGGTCGAGTCGGGTGAAGGCGATCGATCCTCCGTCCGGGCTCCACGCCGGCCAGGAGGCGTCGGCCGTTCCCGGAATCGGGGCAATCACGGTCTCGCCAGGGCGCCAGGTAAAGAGCTGCAGCCCATCAGATGCCACCAGTCGGCCGCCTTCCGGATGCCAGGAGGGCCGGACCGGCAGAAGCCCCGCCTCGTTGTAGCGACGCTGGAACGGATGCAGGCGGGTGGTCCACACACCGGGAAGGCCGAAGGGATGCCGCGAGTTGTCGAACTCGACCCCGTCGAACGTGAGCGACAACGTAGGATCCTGTTCCGCAGGCGTCGTGGTTCCCGGCACCCGTACGCGGAGCCGGCCGAGCTGCAGCCTCGGCGGAGCCGGTGGCGTACCGGTGGCGTCGCAGGAGGCCTCCTCTCCGACGCACACACCCTGGGCCTGGAGGAGCTGCGCGTACGCGATGCGTCCGGTTCCCGGCTCGACGGCCGGAGCCAGGAGGTCGGGTGCCGTGGCGCGCGCGGGCTGCAGGAGCGGGAATACAGTGGTCGCCGTCCCGCCCTGGCTCGGAATCGAAACGAGCACGCCGTCCGATCGCGCCAGGTCGCTGATGCCCTCCGCCACGTACAGGACCGAGTCCCCGCCTGTCGACCACGCGGGTGACCGGTCGTCACCCGGACTGAACGTGAGTTGGCGGGCGCCGAGTGGAATCTCCTCGGTCGCGGGCTCCCACGGCGATGGTGCGTCGTGGCAGGCCCACACCTGGACCGATAGCAGGACGGCTGACGCCGCGAAGATCGCCCGTCTCAAAACACGATCTCCAGTCCGAGGCGCAACTGCCGGGGCTCGCTGAATAGCAGGGACGGGTCGCCGGCGTCGATCGCCGCCGCGAATCGGGCCGTATCGAATTCGGAGGCACTGATCACCCCGTTTCCGTTCAGGTCCGCGAGCGACGCGTATCGGTCGGATTCCCGGGGGATCGGGAACGTGGAGGTCACTGGCCGCTCGGCCAGGTCGAGAAGCGTCCCCATCGACGGCGCGAGGAGGCCGCTGTCGCGCCGGAGCGCAATGACGTTGTCCTTGCCGAACAGGTTCTTGCCGTCCACTACGAGGCGGAGGGCGCATCCCCTGCAGCCCGGAAGGCTCGCGAAGTCCCAGGTGAACCGGGCGTCGAACACGCTTGTCCAAGGCAGGCGCTGGACTTCGGCGAAAGGTGCGGCTTCGTCGGGGCGACCGGAGGTGAGAGGATACCCGCTTCGTAGTCGCGCCGTGACCACGAGCCCCACGGGCGATGTGGCGAGCCCGCCCTGCGTGGGCACGATACCGGTGGCCGAGGCCGCCCGTCCCAGAAACATGGCCGCGTCGATCGTGTGGCGTCGGTCGAAAGCGAGCGGAAACTCGGCCGTCGTTCCGGGCGGGATAGTCCCGGATTCGTCGAACGCTCCCGAGGTGATCCCGGTTGCCTCGGCCAGGGCGTAGCCCGCTTGTAGACCGAATCCGGGCCACCGTCCGCGAAGCGAGATCTCGACCCCCTTCACGGTCCCCTTGTCCCCCGTCGTGAACAGGCCTGAATTCGTCCCGCCAAGCCCCACGTTTCCGGTCACCAGGTCGGTCAGGTTCTTCAGGTAGCCCGTGATGTCGAGGCCGATGACGTCGCCGAACAACTGACTGAAGCCGGCCTCGAAAGCGTTACCCTGTTCGAAGGCGAGGTTGGGATTCCCCTGGCGGCGTACGTCGGTGCGCAGCGAGTCGCCGATCGTATTGTCGATGAAGAACTGGAAGTCCGGCGGCTGCGCCACGCGCGCGTAGTTGATCCGGAACGCGCTGCGACCCGCCGAATTCTTGAACGCGCCGGCCACGCCGAGACGGGGAGTGAGGTTGACCTTCCAATCGGTGGACGCGACGGGGGCGAGGAAGTCCGACCTGTCCAGGCTGAAGTCGAGACCGGACTGAAATCCCTCGACGCGCATGCCCGCCGTGATCGTGAACAGGGGATCGGGACGAATGCTGGCGTCGAAGTACCCGGCCAGGGTCGTCGGATAGAAGCGCGCGTAGTTCGGGGCCGAGCCTGCCAGGTACGCTCGGGTCCGTTCGTAGGTCTCGACCTGGTAGAATTTCCCCTGGAATCCGGCCCGGTACGAGTTGCCGTCCGCCGTGATCAACTCCGCAGCGATGTCAGTGCCCAGGAAGTCCGATCGGCTGTACGCCGCGATACCGGACGTACCGGTGGTGGTGAAGATGCCCTCTCCCGCGGCTCCGAACGGGGATCCGGTCGTCCCTCCGGGCGATTGGTAGCCGGGCACGGCAACGACCGAGTCGATCTGCTGCTCGATGGGAAGACGCACGAAGCTCTCGCCCGCGAACTGAAAGTCCGAGAGGCCGAATCCGAGAACCGTCGTTCGGTCTCTCACCTCATTCGGGTCCACGACGCCCAGGTACCGGTCCAACCTCTGCAGAGCGAGCCGCGCGGTGAGGTTGAGGGCACGGCCGGCATTCTGCGTGGAATGGTCCAGGATCAGGGCCCCCATCCAGGCTTCCGTGCTGCGGCCCAGCTGGCTGCCGAGATTGTACTTCAGTTCCGGCGTATACAGCTCCCGCTGGAACCGGTTGCGGAGCAGAGTCGCCGCCAGGTTGAGGCTACCCGACAGACGCTTGTCGAACCTCAGAAAACCGATCAGTCCGTCGCCCTGCTGGTACGGGAGACCTGCCTGCTCGTAAGGGCAGTACAGTCCGGCGGTGGCAGGGCTGGACAGGTAACCCTCGATCGCCGCCACCACGGCGGGATCCGCGTCGCCCGCCTGGATGCAGGTGAGCCCGCGGGCTCGTGGCTCGGCGTCCTGGAGTCCCCGCAACTGAAGGTCCATGAACAGGGTGGCTCCCTCACCGAGGAAACGAAGCGGCCCGCCGGCGGACACGTTGAAGGTGGACTGTCCGACCGATGCGGCCTCGGGCGACAGCCGGTCCGTGAGAAACAGGGCCCGGGCGTCCCAGCGCTCCAGATCGCCCCGGCGCGTCGTGTAGGAGACCACACCGGACAGCGAAGACCCGTACTCTGCTCCGAAGCCCCCCGTGATGACTTCGATCTCCGACAGGGCCGTCGGAGAAAACTGCAGCCCCTGGCCCTCGGTCGCCGCCTCGACCTGGTTCTTGATCGCCATCCCATCCACCAGGTACGTCTCCTGCCCGACCCTTCCTCCACGGAAGTGGCCGTCGGACACCCC
>CAYWLF010000121.1:0-7250 GCA_964458875.1 uncultured Gemmatimonadota bacterium | reverse complement strand
CACATCACCGCGGGCGAACGCACAGACGTCTAGAAGGTTGCCGCTCTCGTGTACGGGGGGAGACTCCTCGCTGAGAGCCTCGACCGGGTCGACCACGGGGTCCAGGACCTCGTACCGCACCCTCTCCTCGACGGCCTCCGCGGCCCGTTTTGCACAGAACCGGGTATCGGCCAGGACGAGCGCCAGGACGTCCCCCACGCACCGGGTGGCCTCGCCCTCAGCCACGAAGACGGGCCAGTCTCTTCGTATCAGGCCCACGAATCGGTCGCCTGGGACGTCCGCGGCCGTCACGATCCGTTCGACGCCCGACATCGCCATCGTGGACGCCACGTCGATCTCCAGGACCCGGGCCCGCGGATACCGACTGAGCACGACGGCGCCGTGGAGCATGCCCTCGATCGACATGTCGGCCACGTACGCTTTGTCGCCCAGGGTCTGGTCAACGCCCCGATACCTGGACCCGTTTCCGCCGATTCCGTCTCCGCCGGCGGGAGAGGTCCGCACGAGTCCCCGTGAGGTCCCGAATACGTCGGCTCGTCGCGGGTCCGCGGCCTCGAGCAGCTTCCCGTCCTCCCATCCGTCGGCCGCCGTGAGCACGGCGTCCACGATCCGCTGGTATCCGGTGCACCGGCAGATGTGACCGTTGAGCGCCTTCCGGACCTGGTCCTCGTTCACGGCCGGGGTACGGTCGAGCAGCGAGACGACCCGCGCGGCAATTCCGGGAGTGCAGTAGCCGCACTGGAGGCCACCTTCGCGCACGAAGGCCTCCGCCAGGACTCCACGCTTGTGCTCGGGAACTCCCTCCATGGTGGTGACCGAATGACCCTCGACAGACTCCGGCTTTCGCAGGCAACTGAGGACGGCCCGACCCTCCACCATCACTGTGCAGCAGCCGCAGGCTCCCTGCGGCGAGCACCCGTCCTTGGGTGACGTCAGATCGCATTGGTCGCGCAGCACGTCGAGAAGGTTCATCCCTTCCTCGTACGGGATGCGTCGTGACTCGCCGTTCAGTCGAAAGGACAGCTCAGGCATCGGCTCCGCCGGCTCAGGTGAATGATGGGCACTCGTCCCGCAGGGCCCAGTACAGAAGGCGGGCCAGGACCTCGGCCCTGTACTTGGCCGTGGACCGGATATCATCGATGGGCGAGACGTCGCTGGCCAATGCCGGCGCCAGGTCGGACGGGCGCGAGACCGGGAGCCCGTCCACCAGGAGCGATTCCAGCGCCCGGCAGCGGCAAACCGTGGGCGCGACGCTGTTCGCCACCACCCGCCACTCGGCGGCCCTGCGAGTGACCGCGACACCTACTTTGGTGATGGCCTGTGCGGATCGCGAGCCCACTTTCTCGAACCACTCGAATTCGTAGGTCCGGCGAGGGATGCGTATCCCGGTCAACAACTGGTCGGGGTCGAGGCGCATCCGTTTGTATCCCAAGTAGAAGTCGGACAGCGGCACCAGGAAAGACCCGTTCCGGGAGCGAAGTTCGAGGACCGCGTCGTAGGCCATGAGGACGGGAACTCCGTCGGCGGCGGGCGAAGCGTTCACGACGTTGCCCGCCCAGGTGCCCCGGGCCTGGATCTGCACGGCGCCCACCTGTCGCGCCGCCCGGGCGAGGAGTGGGAATTGTTCCGCGATCTCCCGATCCCGGATGACGTCCCAGTAGGTGGCGCCCGCTCCCAGGACCAGCTCGTCATCGGTCCAGGCACTGGCGCGCAATTCCGGCACGCCGGTCAGGTCCAGCCAGGCGCCCGATCCGGCGATCGTCTGCTGTCGCCAGTGCACGCCGAGATCGGTGCCCCCGGCGATCGGCTTGGCATCCGGGTGTTCGGCGCGAAGGTCGAGCGCCTCGTCCAGGTCGCGCGGGAGGAAGACGGTCACGCGCCCTCCTCGGACCCAGGGCGACCAGAGGCCGCGGATGCGAGCCAGGCTTCGAGGCCCTCGATGATGCCGTCATATCCGGTGCATCGGCACAGGTTGCCGGCCATCAGCTCCCGTAACGCGTGTGTGTCCGCCAGTTCGCGGTTTCGGCGGACCCACCAGCCCGTCATGACGACTCCCGGCGTACACGCACCGCACTGTGTGGCTCCACTCTCGAGAAGAGCCGACAGCTCGTCCTCGGGAACGGTTTCGACGGTCTCCACGACCCTGTGATTGGCCTGCCAGGCAGGGAGCAGACAGGAATTCACGGGCAATCCGTCGAGTAACACGGTGCAGGCGCCGCACTCCCCTTCGCCACACCCCTCCTTCGTTCCCGTCAGGCCCCTTCCGTAGCGGAGGAAGTCGAGAAGACGATCTCCCTGGTCGACCTGTGCCACCACGGACTCACCGTTGAGCGTGAGCCGGATCTCGATCACGGCGTCGCCGCTCACGCTGCGCCTCCCGCAGTCTTTGCGGAGCCGACAAGAAGGTCCATGAGCTTCTCGGGCGTGATCGGGACGAACGTCGGATCCGTTCCCAGCGCGGACGCGACGGCATTGGCGACGGCAGGCGCGACCCCGTCGAACGGCAGCTCACCAATCCCCTTGGCTCCTCCGGCGCCGTGTGGATAGGGGGCCTCGAGGAAGACAACGCGGATCGGGGGCACATCGCCGGCACTCGGAATGATGTAGTTGGTGAGTTGGGAGTTCTCCATCGCCCCGTCTCGCCATTTGCACTCTTCCAGCAGCGTCCATCCGAGAGCCTGCACCACTCCGCCCTGAATCTGCCCGCGGGCCAGCGTATCGTGCAGGACGCGGCCGATCTCCTGGACGGCGACGAAGTCCCGGACGTGCACCACAAACGTCCGGAGATCGACCTCGATGTCGGCCACGTAGGCGCCCCAGGCGTAGGCACCGTAAGCGTCTCCGCGATAGGTGCGGTCGTCCCACTCGACATGCTCTGGCTGCTCATACTTCGCCCGCCCGAGGAGCTCCTGCCCGGCGTTCTCGTCATGCCATCGCCGGACGGCGGCGACCAGGGCGTGGCCTTCCGCATCGCGCCTGAGCCCGACCCTCTCGCGCAGGTCGTCGCACGCCTTCTCCAGCAGTCCACCCACCACCATCACTGTGCGGGACGCCACCGTGGGACCGCTGTCGGGAACCCGTGCCGTATCGGCCGGCGCGATCACCACGGCCTCCGCGGGCACTCCGAGCCGGTCACACACGAGTTGCGTGAACACGGTCAGCGTCCCCTGTCCCATCTCGACGTTGGCGGTTCGTGCTTCTATGCGTCCATCGGGCAGACCGGCGACGTGAACCTCGGAATCGAGAAACACCTCGCCCGATCCGGTGAATCCCGCCCCGTGGAAGAAGGTCGCGAGGCCCATACCGCGGCGCCGGGTGGGGTCGGTCGCGTTGAACTCGTCGTGGGCCGCCACGCGATCGCGATAGTCGGACATCTCCAGCGCCCGCTGCATGACCTCGATCCGGTCCGCGCCGTCGCGGATCACCTGGCCGGTGGCGGTGGAATCTCCATCGCCGATCAGGTTGATGCGGCGGATCTCGACCGGATCAATCCCGAGTGCTTCGGCAATTCGATTCATGTGCCGTTCGCAGGCGAACTGGGTCTGCGGTGCACCGAAACCACGGAACGCACCGAACGGAGGTGAGTTCGTGAACATCGCCCGGCCATCGATCCGCACGTGATCGCAGGCGTATGGGCCCGAGGCGTGAATGATCGATCGGCTGAGTACGACCGGCGACAGCGTCACGTAGGCGCCACCATCCAGGATGACCTCGATATCTTGAACGAGGAGGCGCCCATCGTGGTCTACCCCGGTGCGGTGCCGGACACGGGAGGGGTGCCTCTTGGTCGACACCTGCATGTCCTCCGACCGGTCGTAGATCAGCTTGACCGGTCGGCCGGCCTTCATGGACAGCAGGGCCGCGTGCAGGGCGATACCGGAGGGAAATTCTTCCTTGCCTCCGAAGCCCCCGCCCGTCGCCGCCTGGATGATTCGCACGGCGTCCCTCGATCGTCCCAGCGCATGTTCGAACGCATCCACGATGTAGTAGGGGCACTGCATGGAGCCCGCGACGGTGATCACCCCGTCCTCTTCCCACGCTATCATCCCCTGCGTTTCCAGGTACACGTGCTCCTGGGCCCCGGTCTCGTATTCCCCCTCGATCACGCGCGGGGATTCAGCCAGGGCACTCTCGACCTCTCCCTTTTCGATCCGCAGGTGCTTGAGGACGTTGTCGTTCCCGTATTGGATCTGGTCAGGGCCCGGCCGGTGCCTGAAGTCCAGAACGGGTGGTTGCACGTCTACCTCGATCTCGATGGCCGACAGGGCCCGGCTCAGAGATTCGCGTGAGGGGTGGGCAAGGAGCAGGACCGGCTCGTGCAGGTGCCGGACCCGGTCCACCGCCAGCACCGGCTGGTCGTCCTCGATGAGGAAGATCGAATTCGAGCCCGGGATGTCCCGATGATCGACGACAGTGAACTCCGACCAGTCGACCGTATCGGAGAACCGAATCTCGCGGATACGGCCTCGCGGGGCCGGGCTCCGCACCGTGGCCCCCCATAGACAGCCGTCGACCGGAAGGTCGTCAACGTACATTTCACGTCCGGTTAGTTTGGAGAGGCCCTCGACGCGTTTCACGTCAGCCTTCCTGCCCGGGTTCGGTGCCCGCGGCGCCGCCGCGTTCGAACCTGATAAGTGTGTGTCCTGAAACGCCGAGGGGCAATAACTTGGTGGAGAACGATCGGGCTTCCGCAATCGACGGAGACGCAGGATGAGCGGTTGGACGAGGGAGCAATTCCTCCACGAGGCCATTCGGGTCGCGTCCGAGAACGTGGCCCGCGGGGGTGGCCCGTTCGGGGCCATCGTCGTCCTTGACGGCGAGATCGTAGCCCGCGCAGCCAACCGCGTGACCACGAGCAACGATCCCACGGCACACGCCGAAGTCGAAGCGATACGTGAGGCGTGCCGGGTGCTGGGGGCGTTTCAGCTGGAAGGCTGCGAAATCTACAGCAGCAGTGAGCCGTGCCCGATGTGCCTCGGCGCCATCTACTGGGCCAGGCCGAAGGCCGTGTACTACGCGAACGGGCGCGACGTCGCTCTCGCGGCGGGCTTCGACGACGATCACATATACGAGGAATTCCTGCTCGCACCCGAGGAACGACGCTACCCTGCGACGCGTCTCGAGATCGATGGGGCCGACGAGCCGTTCCGCCGCTGGGCGGCCAAGGAGGACCGTGTCGAATACTGAGGTCGAGGCAGCATGACGCAGGGAACTCCGGGACGGGATCGCATCCTCGAGATGTTTGCCGCCGCGCTCATGTCGATTGCCACGGTGACCACTGCCTGGTGCGCGTATCAGTCGGCAGAGTGGGGAGGCGAGCAGGCGTTTCTGCTCGGCGAGTCGCAGCGTTCCGGCCGTGAAGCGGATCTCCACTCCGCCCTGGCGGCCCAGAAGAGGAGCCTGGACGTCGCCGTGTTCATGGAGTGGATCGGCGGCCTGGCGACGGACAACGAGCGGCTGACGGATTTTTACGCCGAGCGCTTTCCGCCCAACCTCGGTGTGGCGGTCGAGGCGTGGCTCGCCACGGAGCCTCGGACGAACCCGGATGCCCCGGCCCACCCTTTTCTGATGGAAGAGTACAAGGTCGCCGAGGACACCCTGGCTGCCCGCGCCGGCGCGGAGTCGGAGGCCAAATGGGCAGAGGCGCGGCAGGCGGACGAGAACGGAGACCGCTTCGTCCTTCTCACGGTGATCTTCGCTTCCGTATTGTTCTTCGGAGGGATCGAACAGAAGTTCACTGATCGCAACGTCCGGATCGGGATCCTCGTCGTCGGCTCTTCGCTGTTCCTCGGCGGAGTAATCGCGATGCTCAAGTACCCGCTTCACCTGGGGTGAGGAAGAGATGGCGCGTCTAGTGTCTGGCAGATCTTTCGCTCAGGGCCACGTTCGCCGAATGAGGCCCCCCGTGCCCGTCCTCGCACTTCTGTTCGTGATTGCGGTGTCGGCCTCGCCATCTCGCGTCTACGGGCAAGAAACTGATTCCACTGAGGTGGAACAGGCGGTCGCGGTGGTTCTGCGGCCGGACACCGTTCCGAGCGTCGCCGATCGGGCCAGATCTATGCTCGATACGCTGCGGACGACCTCCGACAGCATACAGGCTCTCCGGGCGACCCGATTGACCGAGCCTGACGCGGATCTGGATTTCCTGCGAGTGCAGGCGCTGGAGCAGGTGAGGCGGATGCAGCAGACGCTCCGCGGTCTGTCTCGCCTGCTGGGTCAGGTCAGCCCCGACAGCGTGCCCGGAGACTCCGTGCGAGCGCTTCTGCGCGGCTACATGGGCGCCCATCTGGACCTGCTCGACGGGGCCGTCGAGTCCACGGCCCAGGACTTTGAGGCACTGCGGCGGCAACGTGCGATGGCAACCGCCCAGGAGATCGGTCTGCTCGAGTCGGAGATTCGCGACGTGCGGGCGTGGGCGGACACCCTGGTCCGGTACCAGGAGTGGGCTCTCGGGGCCGCCGACACGCTGCGACTGGACGTCGCCGACCGGTGGACGGACTACGATCAGTTCCTGCTCGCTTTCGCTGAAAACTCGGTCGGCCGACTGCAGATCGCGGTCGCGGAGCGCGATCGCCTGAGGGACCGGATACGTGTAGCGGAGAGGACGAGCGCCCCGGCTTCCGAGGTCGCCGACCTGACGCTGAGGCTCACGGCGACCGAGACCCGCATTGACGCCATCGGCGATAATCTGACGGCCCTCAGCGGGCAACTCGAGCGCCGGGGGTTCGAGTCGGCCGCGTATCGAGAGATACTCATCCGGGCCACCGGCGAGGTGACCGGCGACGTGCTGGACCCGCAGGTCTTCCTGCGCCTGGTCCGCCGGCTGTCCGCCGACGTCTGGCAGTCGTTCCGGAGCAACGCGGGCACCGTGTTCGTGCGCTTGGCGATCGTCATCTTCTTCGTCGTCCTGTTCAGGGTCCTCTTCATCCTCCTGTGGCGGCTCGCCCAGGCGCTCAGGCTCGTCCGCGGGTCGCGCCTGGTTCGGGATCTCCTGGGACGTATCCTGCGACCCGTGGCGACGCTGACCGGACTGATCGTCGGGCTGTCGTTCATCGGCGTTCAGACCACGCACCTCCTGGCGGGCCTGGGAGTCGCCGGTCTCGTCATTGGCTTTGCGCTGCAGGACTCCCTGTCCAACCTCTTTGCCGGAGTCGCGATCCTGGCCAGTCGCCCTTACGACGTCGACGACATCGTCGAGGCCGCCGGAGTGGTCGGAAAAGTCCGGGCCATGGGCCTGTGGAACACGACGA
>CAYWLF010000120.1:0-7272 GCA_964458875.1 uncultured Gemmatimonadota bacterium | reverse complement strand
CGCACATCGATGCCGCGCTTTTGTAGCTCGGTTCCCGTGCCACCGTCCAGGATCGCCTGGCGCACCCACCGACGCCGATCCAGCGAGCCCTCCGGGCCGTTCTCCTGGCGGCCGGGTGCGGGGCGCTGGCGGCTGGCCTGACGGTGGGCGGGATCTCGGAGGACGTGCCCGAGGAGTCGGACCTGCAGACCGTGTTCGTCCTCGACGCGTCGAACTCGATGTGGGCGAGGGACGTGGAGCCGAGCCGGCTGGAGCGTCAGCGAACCGTGGCAGCGGAGCTGGCACTGCGACTGCCGGGGCGCCTGGGGATCGTCTACTTCGCGGGCCGGGGATACGTGCTCTCGCCGCTTACCGAGGACCGGGACGCGGTCCTGATGTTCGTTCAGACTCTGGACCCGGCGCTTGTGGGGCAGGGGGGGACATCGCTGACCGAGGGCCTGCGGCAGGGTCTCGACGTTCTGGCCGGAGGGGATGAGGTCGGGCGCCGGATCCTGGTGGTGATGACCGACGGAGAGGCTACCACGGAGAGCGAGGCGGTGGCGGAGGAACTCGCGCGTGCGACCCGGATGCGCATTCCGGTGTTCACGGTGGGGCTCGGAACGCCGGAAGGCGCGCGTGTCCCGGTCCCCGATCGGCCCGAGGACGAGGAACTGGAGTCGGCGCCCCGCGCGAGGGAGCGCACCGTCGAGATCGACGGAGAGTTGTGGCTCACGGATGAGAATGGGGAGCCCGTCGTGAGCCGACTCGATGAGACGGGTCTCGCCGAGATGGCCCGGGTCACCGGAGGCATGTCGGTGCGGGCGGACGATGACGGCCTGGAGGCCCTTCTCGACCGGCTGGAGGAGGAGGGCGGACGTCCGGATCCCGGAACGGGCCGGAAGGCGAGCATGCTTCTGCTGGCCGCGTTCGGGCTCCTGTTCGCCGAGGGCTACCTCGTGAGGAGGGGATGATGAACCGATCTCGGATCCGGGTTGGGCGCCTCGTCGGCCTGGCGATGGTATGCGGCACCATGGTGGCGTGGTGGGCCGCCCGCGGGTCCGCACTCGTGGGCCAGGAAGCGGCAGCCGGTCCGATTCCGCCGATGATGATCGACAGCGGCGCGGTCGTCGAGGCCGAGGTCCTCGCGGGTTTCCGGGAGCGTTCGGTGGACCCGGGACGGCCGATCGACTGGTTCAACCTCGGCGCGGGCCTGCTGCTGACAGCGGATTGGGAAGGCGCATTCGAGCCCACCCGGAAAGCCCTCGACACGGACGATGAGGACCTGGAGCGCGCGGCGACGTACAACCTCGCGCTGGCCCGGGCGCTGGCCGGTCGACCGCCCGAGCTGGGGGGAGAGCTGTTGTTCGAGGAACGTCGGTCCCTTCTGGAACAGGCGTGGGACGGATTCCGGTGGGTCGTCCGGCAGAATCCGGAGGCGGCTGATGCCCGCTGGAACCTGGAGCTGGTCGCGCGCTGGCTGGAGCAGGAAGAAGATCCGCAGGACGACGGCGGCGGGGGTGGCGGAGGCGGATCGTCGGACGCCGACCAGCAGAACGCCCCGTCCACCCCGGAACTGTCGCCGGCCGAGGCGTTGGACCTGCTGGATGTGGCCGCCCAGCAGGAGCAGGACGTGCAGGGGAGACGGCTGGAGAGGAACCGCTCGCGCGACCCGGTGGTGGAGAAGAACTGGTAGGCGCGAGGCCCATTCGGCGCGGGCCCGCCGGTCAGTCCGGATCCTCGATGAGCGGGACGAAACGGACGCCCTCGATGTCCTCCACGTCGACGTCGGGGCCCCGCTTCCGATAGCGGCGAACAGTCTGCAGCCACTCGTCGCCGATGGGAGCCACGAGAATGCCCCCGTCGCTCAACTGCTCACGCAGCGCGGTCGGCACGGCCGGGGCGGCCGCCGTGACCAGGATCCGATCGAACGGCGCTTCCTCGGGCCAGCCCCGGCTACCATCTCCAAGTCGCAGCGTCACGGCTGTGAATCCTGACTCGCGGAGCGCGGCCGCGGCCCTTTCGTGGAGCTGAGGGACTCTCTCGATACTGAACACCGTCGCTCCGCAGGCCGCGAGTACCGCCGCCTGGTAGCCGGATCCGGTACCTACCTCGAGAACCCGAATTCCGGGCGTCGTACGCAGGGCTTCCGTCATCAGGGCCACGACGTAGGGCTGCGAGATCGTGGCCCCATGTCCGATAGGGAGGGCGCAATCGGCATAGGCAGCGTGGGCCTGCGAGTCCGGAACGAACGCGTGCCGGGGCACCCGGCTCATGGCCTGGAGAACCGCCTCGTCGGAGATTCCCCGCCGGCGGATCTGCCGGTCTACCATGCCCTGTCGCTTCCGCTCGTACGCGCGCCCGCTGCGAAGTCCCATGATCACCGAAGGAAACTGGCGGGGCGGTCCCGTTGCCGCAAAGGTCCGCGGCGGCCTAGCTTTCGATCATGAACACACCCGCATCGGAGCGCGTCCGCCTGACCCAGTACTCGCACGGCGCCGGCTGAGCCTGCAAGCTGGGTCCGGAGGACCTGAAGAAGATACTGGCCGTTCTGCCGGCGTCCGACGACGAGAACCTGTTGGTGGGGCTCGAGGCGCCGGACGACGCCGCCGTGTACTCACTGGGCGACGGGCGCCTGCTCGTCGCCAGCGTCGACTTCTTCACGCCCGTGGTCGACGATCCCGAGGACTTCGGGGCGATCGCCGCCGCCAACGCGCTCAGCGACCTGTACGCCATGGGCGCCACACCGGCGTTCGCACTCAGCGTGCTGGCGGTTCCGGTCGCGACCCTGTCCATGGACGTGGTCGCCGGGATTCTCCGTGGAGCCGCGGCCACCTGCGATGAAGCCGGAATCGTCATCGCGGGCGGGCACTCGATCGATGACAACGAGCCGAAGTTCGGCCTCGTCGCGCTGGGGTTCGCCTCGAGCGACCGCGTGTACCGGAAGGCGGGAGCCATCCCTGGAGACGCCGTGGTCCTCGGTAAGGCTCTCGGTACCGGGATCATCTCGACGGCTCTCAAACGTGACGGGGCGGACGCGCCGGCGGTGCGGGCCGCCGTGCGATCGATGCGGCAATTGAACCGGGAAGCGGTCGCACTGCTCGAGGGGCACGACGTGCACGCCCTGACGGACGTGACCGGGTTCGGACTGCTCGGGCACCTGAGCGAGATCTGCTCCGCCTCCGAGGTGTCGGCGCGAGTGTTCGGCTCGGCTCCGCGGTTTCTACCCGAGGCCTTGGATCTCGCGGAGGCGGGCTTCGTACCGGGAGGTACCGAGAGGAACCGGGCGGCGATCGAGCCGTTGACCGGCTGGGAGCCCGGGATTCCCGATGCGCTCCGCACGGTCCTGTGCGACGCGCAGACGTCCGGGGGGCTGCTGGCCTGCGTGCCGAAACACGAAGCCTCTGAACTGGCCGCGGAGTGGGAGTCGGCGGGGTACGCCGCATCCATAGTCGGAGTGATCGAAGAACCGTCGAAGCCGATGCTGATCGTGGAGGAGTGATGAGCGAGACCGCAGGCACCGGGATGTTCTCACGCGATCCGGACCTTCCGAACCTGATCGTCACTCGCCATCCGCTGCTGCGGCACAAGGTCACGCTGCTCAGGAAACGCGACACGCCCAAGAAGATCTTCAAGGAGCTGGTCGACGAAATCGCGATGCTCCTGGCGTACGAGGTGACCTCGGATCTCGGTACAGAGACGGTGCGGGTCGAGACACCGTTGGAGTCGACCACGGGGGATATCGTGCTCGGCGAGCGACTGACCCTGGTTCCCATCCTTCGGGCGGGTCTCGGGATGGTGGACGGGGTCCTGGACCTGATTCCGACGATGAGGGTGGGGCACATCGGGTTGCAGCGCGATCACGATACGCTCGAGCCCATCGACTACTACTTCAAGATCCCGCTGCCGCTGGCGGAGAGCGTCTTCATTGTGGCGGATCCGATGCTGGCGACCGGCGGATCGGCCAGCGCCGCCGTGACCTACCTGAAGGACTCGGGGGCCCGGAACATCCGCATGATGTGTATCGTCGCTGCTCCGGAGGGGGCCCGGCGCATGCTCGATGACCACCCGGACGTGCCGGTCTACTCGGCCGCCCTCGACCGCGAGCTGAACGAGCGCGGTTATATCCTGCCGGGACTGGGAGACGCGGGGGACCGACTGTTCGGGACGGACTGAGCGGGGTCCTACTCCTCGGCTCGCGGAACCCCGCGAGGGTGTGACGGCCACGAGCTCATGGGATCGGCCTTCCTTCCGGCCCGTGAGAGTGCCCGCCGGCGCTCCCTCCGCCAGATGCGCGGTGGCCTCGGCGTGCGGTGCGTGCGGGTCCACGTGCTCGGAATGAGCAGGACCAGCAGCGTGTAGAACTCCAGGCGTCCCAACAACATCAGCGCCGAGAGAGTGATCAGGGCGGGCGCGTCCATGTGTCCGTAGTTTCCGGCCGGTCCCACCTCGCCGAGACCTGGCCCGATGCTCGACAGGGCGGCGAGCGAGGCGCTGAGCGCCGTCACCAGGTCGTGCCCGAGGGCCGCGAGGATCAAGGTCCCCACGGCGTGCGTTGCCATGTACATGGCCAGAAAGGCGAGCACCTTGAGCACCAGGTCCTCGCGAATCGGCTTTCCCCCCACCCGGGTGATGATCACAGCGCGGGGATGGAGGACCTTCCTGATTTCATCCAGCACGTGCTGCGTGACCACCGCCCCCCGGATCACCTTGAATCCGCCGCCCGTCGAGCCACCCATGCCCCCGAGGAACATCAGGCCCAGCAGGAGCACCTGGGCCACGATCGGCCACGCCGCGAAATCAGAGGTTCCAAAGCCCGTGGTGCTATGCACGGAGATCACTGAGAAGCTGGCCCGCCGTACGAGCTCGAAAGAAAACGCTCCTTCCGCCAGGCTGAGCGCGACGAAGCAGACCGCAGATACGGCCAGGACCGACGCCAGGTACCACTGCCACTCGGCGTTGCGGAACATCTCGCGCGGGTGTCCGGTGAACGTCCGGTAGTGAAGGGTGAAGTTCACGCCGGCGAGAAACATGGCCAGCATGGTGACCCACTGGATCGCCGGCGAGTAGTAACCCATCGATGCGGTGCGGGTCGAGAACCCCCCGGTGGCCAGCGCGCTCATGGCGTGGTTTACGGCATCGAAGACGCTCATACCCAAGATGAGATAAGCGACACCAAGCATCACGGTCATAGCGACATAGACGCCCCAGAGAAGACGGGCCGTGGTCGCGATGCGCGGCTGTACCTTGTCGGTGGTCATCCCCGGGGCTTCGGCGGAGAAGAGCTGTGCGCCTCCCACGCCGATGAGCGGAAGAATGGCGACTCCGAGCACGATGATCCCCATCCCGCCGATCCAGTGGGACAGGCTCCGCCACAGGAGAATGCTCGTCGGGAGCTCCTCGATCACCGCAAACACCGTCGCCCCGGTGGTGGTGAACCCGGAGACGGACTCG
The DNA here is from genome assembly GCA_964458875.1 of uncultured Gemmatimonadota bacterium. Classification (GTDB taxonomy): domain Bacteria; phylum Gemmatimonadota; class Gemmatimonadetes; order Palauibacterales; family Palauibacteraceae; genus Benthicola. Next base: position 1,842 of record CAYWLF010000120.1, on the reverse strand, counting down.
AAGAGAGCCCACGCGACCGACTCCGTAGTGCCGGTGAGCAGGAACGGCAGGGTCCCGGCCAGCACGATGCCGAGCCACCCGAGGCCGACGATGGCGAGGGCCTCACGTGCCGAGAGATCCACCTTTACCGGCGTGAGCGCGAAGAAGGCCAGTCCAAGGAGGCCGGGAACCAGCACCGAGATCAGCCACGGCAGCCACAGGCCCTCCGCGATCCCGAGTACGCCGGCGGGAATCATGGCGACCGCGACGGCCATCAACAGGCCGCCCAGCACGTGGAGGATCTCGCTGTATCTCACCGGTCGCTCTCTCGGACGGGTGTGATCAGGATGGGAAGAGCTCGGTCACGTCTGGCACCGCATCGGCCAGGGCGAACACGATGGCCTCGTCGCCGGCCTGAAGAGTATCACTCCCCCGCGGGATCATCATCTTCTCGTCTCGCACGATCGTGGCGAGGATGGCGTGCTCGGGGAGTTCGATTTCCTCGAGCCGCTTCCCGATCAACGGATTGTCCGCCGAGACGATGAAATCGATGACTTCGGCGTCCGAGTCCTTGAATACCGCAACGTTCTGGATCGAACCACGCCTAACGTGTGAGAGGATGGCGTTCGCCGCACTGATCCGCGGACTTACGGCCGTCTCCAGCCCGATTCGGCGCGCCAGGGGAAGGTAGTCCGTCCGGTTGAGAAGCGTGACGATCTGCTTGACCCCCAGATCCCGCGCTACCAGCGACGAGATGATGTTCATCTCATCTTCATCCGTGAACGCTACGAAGGCGTCCGTTTCCCCGACGCCCTCGAACTCGAGTAGCTCGACGTCCGTCGAATCGCCTCTCAGGATCAGTGTCTTCTCCAGGCGAACGGCAAACTCGTGTGCCATATCCGGGTCCGCGATCAGCACCGTACCCTCGATACCGTGTGCCTCCAGCAACTTCGCGAGATAGAACGCCTCCCGGCTGTGCCCCGCGATCATCACGCGCGTCAGCTTCGTCGGCGAGTAGCCGCACAGCCCCATGGCGCGGGTGATCTCATCCTCGGCCGCGATCGCGTACACGTGGTCGAAAGCCTGGATCACCGTGTCGCCGTCCGGGATCATGGTGTCGCCGTCGCGTTCGATCGCCACCGCGAGCAGCGAACGACGGCCCACCCTCCTTCCGATTTCCCGCAGCGTCTTCCCGTCAACGGGCGCCCCCTCGAGCACGGTCAGCCCGATCAGCTGCACCGCGCCGCCGGCGAACAACGTGAGATCCGTGGCCGCCGTGGATTCCAGCAGGGCGAAGCTCTCGAGAGCGAGCTCCCGCTCCGGGTTGATGAGGAGGTCCACGCCGAACCGAGAGGGGCGCAGGGCCTCTCCCCCGCGGTAGAAGTCGGGGTTGGATACGCGCGCCACCTTGGTGAGGCCCCGGCGCGGCTGCACCGACATGCAGCAGACCAGGTTCACCTCGTCCACGCTCGTCACGGCCAGCAGCATCCCGGCCTGCCCGACCCCGGCCGCTTCGAGCACCGTCAGGTTCACTCCGCTGCCTTCGACGACCGCCACGTCCAGGTGGCTCTCGACGTAGTCCAGGCGATCGCGATCGACATCGATCACGACCACGTCGTGGTGCTCCTTCGCGAGGCGCTCGGCTACGTGGTAGCCGACCTCGCCCGCGCCGACGATGAGTATGCGCATTGTGGGTACGGACCCCGCTCAGCAATGGAGGCGAAAGTCGAAGCGGAAAGATCCGGGTAGCGTGGCGCTGAGGCAAGGATCACCGGGTCGCGCACTCCCTCGAAACGGGATAGAATGAGCCCGCCGCAGTACCCACGGGCCCGTAGCTCAGTTGGTTAGAGCAGGGGACTCATA
>CAYWLF010000119.1:0-7285 GCA_964458875.1 uncultured Gemmatimonadota bacterium | reverse complement strand
GAAGGCGACGCCGAGTTGCGCCAGGTCCTGGAGGAGCTCCGGGCGGTACGCCACGCTGCGGGCTCGCTGCCGGGACATGCTCCCGAGTCCGACCTGTGGCCGGCGATCGAGTCGAGGATCAGGGCAGACCAAGACGCTTCCGTGGTGCGTCTCGCGAGCGCGAGGCCGAAAAGCGGTCGGCGCAGCTTTTCGTTCACAATTCCGCAATTGGCGGCAGCGGCCGTCGCACTCCTGGTGTTGGGCAGCGCCAGCGTTTGGGTGGCGTTGAGCGTCCAGAACGGTGGACTCGAGGACGGACGCTCTGTCGCCGAGGTCCCGGTTCCGGAAGCGAGCTTCGTATCGTCTCCGGAGGCCGGTTCGGAGTTTTCGTACGACGCTACCGTGCAGGATCTGGAGGAGCAGCTGCGGATCGGACGCGATCGGCTGGACCCGAAGACGGTGGAGGCCCTGGAGGGAAGCCTGGCCACCATCGATCGGGCCATCGCACAGGCGCAGGATGCCCTCGAGGCGGATCCGGCGAGCGTCTATCTCAACCGGCATCTGGCCGACGCCCGGTCGCGGAAACTCCGCGTCCTGCAGCAGGCGGCCGTGCTGGCAAGCTCATAAGACTGAGAACGAACCCGTGGACGGGCGGTCCGCGGGAACGATGAACGGGGAGAAGGGGAGGTACTCATGATAGCGCATGTGACAGCCGCAATGCTGGCCGCACTGGCGCCCGCGCAGCAGGCCGACACCACCTTCGCGGTGGACGCCAGCCGCCTCGAGATCAATCAGCTCGAGGGCGTGGTGAACATCACGGGGTGGAATCGCGGCGAAATGCGTGTGATCGCCACGTATGACGAAGATGAAGGCCAGCTCGACATCCGGCAGTCCGGCGGGACCATTCACGTGGCCGCCAAGGGCGAGTGGGGCGAACCGGTCTACGGAGAACTGGAACTGTCCGTTCCTCGTGGCATGGCTATAGAGATGATCGGGGTCTCCCTGGAAGTGTCCATCGAAGGCTCGGCCGGCGACGTGACCGTCAGCACCGTGGAAGGAGACATCTCCCTCGACGGCGGCTCGGGCAACGTAGCGCTTAGTGCGGTGGACGGTAGCGTGACGCTGGCTGCCGCGTCGGGCAAGATCGCCGTGAACGCGGTGGACGGTGACGTATCCGTGTCAGAGTCGGACGGGGCGATCGCCGTGACGGCGGTGGACGGCGACGTCATCCTCGAGGGAATCACCTCGGACAACGTGAGCGTGAACGCCGTGGACGGCGACATCGGCTACGAGGGAACGATCGAGGACGGAGGGCGCTACGTACTGTCGACTCACGACGGCGACCTGGACGTGCTGATCCCCGGCGGAGCAAACGCCCGCATCTCGATCGACACGTTCAGCGGGGAACTCGACACCGACTTCCCTGTCGAGCTGGAGGGCGATTTCGGCAAGAAGCGAATCTCGTTCACCCTGGGAACCGGCAAGGCGCTCGTGGAGCTGTCGGCATTCGACGGCACCATCTCGCTCAGGCAAGAGTAGACAAGGGGTATGATGATGAAGACAATCGGGGTTATGGCGCTCGCCGCGGCGGGCCTGGTCACGGCAGCGGGCTCGCTGGACACGCCGATGGTGGGCGATCTGTTCGAGGCGACGCCAAGCGCTCAACAGGCGCAGGACTGGGAGTGGCAGGGCTCGGTGGATCGCGGGGACGCGATCGAGATCAAGGGAATCAACGGTGGCATCAAGGCCACCGGCACGTCGGGAGACCAGGTCACAGTGTCGGCCGTCAAGAAGGGTAAGAAGGACGATCCGGCAGACGTACGTGTCGAGGTAGTGGAGCACGCGGGTGGAGTGACGATCTGCGCGGTCTACCCCGATGCCGAGGGCAAGAAGAACGAGTGCGCGCCCGGCGACAAAGGCCGGCTGTCCAGCCAGGACAACGACGTGAGCGTGGCGTTCACCATCCAGGTACCGGCGGGCGTCAGGCTCGTGGCCACAACCGTCAACGGCGACATCGAAGCTGGCGACCTTAGTGCCGATGCTGTGGCCACGACGGTCAACGGCGACATCAAGGTTTCCACCGGCGGGCTCGCGAAGGCCACCACGGTCAACGGGTCCATTCACGCCGCAATGGGACGCGCCGACTGGGACGGTACGATGAGCTTCAACACGGTGAACGGAAGCATCACGGTGAGCTTGCCGAGTGGCGCGAGCACGGACGTGTCCGCTGCCACCGTCAACGGCGGGATGGAAACCGACTTCCCGCTCACGGTGAAGGGCCGGTTCTCGATGAAGAACATGAAGGGTACCATCGGCAGCGGCGGGCGAGATCTCGATATGGCAACCGTGAACGGTTCGATCCACCTGAAGAGCGGAGGCTGACCCCTCGCAGTCGTTGCCGTGGTCGGCTGGAAGAGCAGAAGGACGGAAGCGCCGCCTCTACTTGGGCGGCGCTTTGTTTTCGAGGTCGCTGAGTACGGAGAGCGTGTTGGCCTCCACGATTCGAAGGGCCCGGCGCAGGGCCTTCAACTCCTTCTTCTTCAAGCCCTCGTAGAGCCGATCGCGCGTGCGCATCGCCAGTGGCGCGGTGGCCGCGACGATCTCCCGAGCCCGTGGAGTCAGGTAGACCCGCGTCTTCCTCCGGTCCTCGGCATCGGGCCGCCTGGCAATCAGGTCTCTCTGTTCCATACCGGCGAGAATCCGACTCATGTTCGGACGGTCCCGGTACGTGGACGCGGCAAGCTCTGACTGATACTGGCCGTCGCGGGCCACGAGCCGGGTCAGCACCGTCCACATCTCGGGGGTGAGGTCGAAGCCGCCCTCGTCCTGCACCAGCCGCAGAAACAGGACCCTGAGGAGGCGAGCCGTCCGCTGGATCAGCCAGGCCGGCGCCGCGTCCGATCGGCCCGTCTGAAGCAGCCCCTTCCCATCCGCTGATTTCTTCCGCTTCTTGTCTTTGCCCATATTCCCAATTTCCGTAGGAGCAGTTGCGTGCGCAACCAGTTACTTGCGTGGACAACTGAATCACGGGGATCATGGTCGAGGCCACCCTGGCGTGCGGCCCCCTGACCGGGGCATCGCTCAACCCGGGGCGCACGTTCGGGCCGGCGCTGGTGGGAGGCTACTGGGCAGGACACATCGTGTATTGGTGGGCCCGATCCTGGGCGGCATCGTCGGCGCGGGAATGTACAGTCGGCTGCTCATGCCGAAGGCGGGCGAGGCTACGGCCGCAGAGCAGACTCGCCGGATCCGGAGGACACTCCCACTTCCGTGCGGGGGCTGCCAGGACGTCTGGCGCTTCCCGGTGGTGGTGGCACACGCCCGCCCTTGTCGACCCACTCGGCCTGAATAGCTGACATCCTCTCCGCCGCATCCGACATGCGCGGAATCTCGCCGAGCACGTCGCCCCAGTCCTTCAGGAGCTTCCCGTAGGCGGCCATGGCTGCCCTTGGCTTGCCCAGTAGTTCGTAGACGCGACCCTTCAGATAGAGAATCGTGTGGAACTCGATGGGATACAGCCGGTCAGAATCCCTCACGTAGAGCCGGTCCGCCGCTTCGACGAGATTGAGAGCGGTTTCGCCTCGACCCAGGTCGAGGAGGGTCCACACCGAACTGTTGATGCGAGATACCCCGTTCTCCGGATCGAGCAGCGCTTCTACCCAGAGCGAGCTTTCGCGACCTGCCGCCTCCAGGTCGGGAAGGCCCTCGCGTTCGCCTACCGCGGCCGCTCGTCCGTACGCAGTCCGTGCTTCGGCAAATCGTCCTTCCCACACCCAGGCGTCCCCAATCAGCAGGTACGCTTCCGATTCGATCGCTGGGGTGGCTCCCGACGTGAACGCCTCCATCTCGGCACGGGCTCCCGTCGGGTCGTTCGCTCGCAAGTAGGTGCGGGCCAACAGATCCAGCAGGATCGCGTTGTCGGGCTCGACCCGTAGCGCCTGCCGATAGGAATCGCGGGCCTCCTCGAACCGGGCGGCGTGCTCGAGCAACTGGCCCGAGCCGGTGTGCACCTTGAGCTCGTCTTTCTCCAGGCCGGCATAGCGAACGATCAGACTGTCGGCCGCTTCCATGTCACCCTGCACGATGGCGATTCGAGCCAGGCGGCCCACCGCCTGCGCCTCCTCGGGAGCAATCTGGATGATCTCCTCAAGCGCGCGGCGAGCTTCGTCCTCCCGGCCAGGCATCATCTCGAGCATGTCCACGAGGTGGTACCGTACTTCCAGACTGTCACCGTCCAGCTGGCTCCATGCCGTACGCACCCCTGCCTGGTAGTCGCGGAACTTGCCCATGTCGCCGGTGAGCTCGAGAGGCGACTTCTCGGGAGCCGCCGCCATCTGGTACTCCGCGCCACGCGCGAGCGTGCTCGCGAGGCGCTCGGCAACGGTATCCGCCAGGGCGAAGACATCCGATCCGCGCGCCCGCTCCGCGGCGATGATGGTTCCGTCACTCAGGTCGATGAGCTGCGCGTCCAGCGCCAGGTCGTCGGCCGTGCCGAGAATGGACCCGTGCACCATGGTTCGGGCCCCCGAGCGGGACGCGATTTCCATGGCTCGTTCCTGCGGAATCTGGTCCGTCTCCTCGTGCCCCTCCTGCCTGAGGAGTTCGAACAGTCGCTGCGGGCTGACCACTCGCAGGGCGCCCGTTTGCGCCAGGTTGGTGGTCAGCATGTCGGACATCCCCGGCCCGAGCCAGTCGAGGCTGTCCACTCCGGTGCTGTTCACGAACGGCAGGACGGCCACCGAGCGATCGCCCAGGTCTGTCGTCGCCGCCGGAATTGCGTCCGTCGCCCCGCGATCCATCCGGGCGGCCGGATTCTCCGCCGCCGTGCTCAACCGGAACGTTCCGATCGCGGCCAGGACGGCCAGGGTGAGAAGGAGCGAGGCCTCGGTCCGCTGAACCTGCTGCTTACCACTCTCACCGTGGTACCAGGCGATGATCAAGGCAGCCGGGAAACCGAGCACGATGAGCAAGACGGCTACGTCCAGCACCGTCCTGGACCAACCGTAGTTGTCCACGAAGAAGCCGATCGCTTCCATGGAGGCCCAGGCTCCGCCCAGGTAGATGAAGGCGGTCCGGAAGATATGCCTGTCGCGCAGCCGTTCGAACCAGCTCATCAGTTCTCGACGATCGAGTGAATCCGCTCCCGGGTGTTAGAGCCCCGGAGCCGGCAAAGTATTCCTATGTACAGGGGGTAGCCAGCGAGGCACCCCATTCCCGCGCACCACCCTTTCCCTGTTGGACACACGAAATGCCCGATGGGATGACCGGGTGGATGCAGTCGCTGTGATCGTTACCCAAGACGCATGCGTGGGATCCATGCTTCGGAGGCACGTTTGGCGGAGATAGAGAAGAGCCGGCCGCAGCCGGAAGGGGGCGCGTCATCGGGTGGCGCCTGCACCGATCTGCGCATCGGCCGCTCGCCCCTGGACACGGGTGCGGGCGGCGAAGTGGTGAAAGCTGCATATGACGGACGACGAGGTTGTACGGGAGTGCTTCTGCGAGCTTCTGGAGGATTTCGCGTTCGATAGCGGGGACTATTCGGAGCTGGCGGCGGGCGTGTAGTAGGGGGGTGCCCGGTTTGCGTCATTCACTAAAGCACCGAGCCCCGCAACCGTGATTCGATCGCGGGGCTCGAAGACTTCAACTGTACTCTGTCGTCAGACGGTCGGTTCCCAGTAGAACCGGAGCTCGAGGTTCTTCAGACCGTTGTTATCGTAGTTCCAGAAGTAGTTCTCGAAGCAGCGGTCGAACAGGTAGATGTCGTAGTCGTTTTCGCCATAGTCGACGTCGGTGGTATCCTCGATGCAGTTCTGCAGGTCGTCCTCGGTGCCATCGATAGTGAGGCCCATGAACAACAGATTCTGGGTGACTTCGATGGCCTGACGATCAGACCGCTTGGTCAGAGTGACCCCGTTGTCGCCGCACCAGATGTCGTTGTCGTCACCCGTGTACTCTTCCTCGGCACACGTGGTGATGATCGCGTTGCCACCGGGAGTCTTCGCGCGGGCCCAGATCGCATAGCGCGGGGTGCAGCCGTCCGTGCTGTCCTCACCTGCACACGGATCCGGAATCCCGAACAGGGCGCCGTTGCTGTCGGTGGCGTTGGCGTCGATTACGCCGAAACCGTCAACGTTATCCGTGCGCCACGCATCGCAGCGACCGTCCTTGTTGTAATCGTTCTCTCCGTTCGTGCTGTTGCACAGGTAGATCTTGTTGACGTCGCTACCGGCGAGCTGGTTGTTCTTCCCGCCCTTCTTGTGGTCGGGAATCGTGTTGACGGAGTTCAGCATAACAAAGATCCGCCGGCCATTGTTGTTGTCCATGTCGGCCGACTTTTCCTGCGGAACGCCGATGATGTTGAGCTTGTAGTCGAAGTGGGGCGACGGATAGCCGTTCCCGAGGCTGGCCTGCAGCTCGCCAGCTACCTGATTTTCCGGCTCGGTCGGCTTCTCGTCGCACGCTGCGAACGTCAGCGCGACGATGGCGGACAGGCCTACTGCGAAAACTTTGAAGCCTCTCATGTGAGTCCCTCCTCGTTGGAGACTGCGCCCGACTCGTCGGAAGCCGACGAAAATAGGTCGATACTGTCGCGAACGGGAACCCTGTCACGACACACTATTGGGACGATATTAACGGGCGAACGGAAGCCTGCCAACTGTGGCGTCGATACCACAATTGGGGCAGAAACTCAACGATCGCGCACGCTCGACTGGCTCCGACAACCGATTTCTGCGGTCAGGCGCCGGCATATGCCAATCGGTGCGTCGAGAACGCCTAGAAGCCTCTCGTCCCCAGTGCGAAGGCGAGCTGGAAGGCGTTGCCGCTCGACTTGAGCGTCACACTCTCCGGTGACACACCGCCGAGGAGAGGCCCCGTTACCGAATTCTCGAATCCGAGCACGTAGCCCGCATCGATCCGGAAGCGGCACCCGAAGGGCGAACTTGTCGCTCGCTGCGTATTCCGCCCCGATGTTGAATACGAACACGTTCTGCCAGCCGAAGGCGGCCGCGTCTTCGTAGAACAGATACCGCACGTCCGCCGCGAGCAGCAGAGTGGGAAGCGGAGTCATGGAGAGGCCCGCGACCAGCATTGCGGGCGTCTCCATCTTGAACGCCACCTGCTGCACGTCGCCGAAGGATGACGAACCCGGATCCGCGACGGTGGCCGGGAGGGTGTAACCGCTCACCCCTGTCTTCGAGGCGTACGACGCTCCCAGGGCCACGAAGAGCGCCGACGTATCCGCTCGATCCTTCTGGAGCCACGGATCGCCCGGGGCCAGGTGCCGCGCCCAGGCGGCGCGGTTGGC
>CAYWLF010000118.1:0-7287 GCA_964458875.1 uncultured Gemmatimonadota bacterium | reverse complement strand
GTCAGTTACTCCCTTGACCATGTGAATCCCGCGGCGATGAACGACGTCACTGAGGCCCGAACCGAGCCACTGCTCGTGCGCGACCTCGAACGCCACGATGGGCACGGCGCCGACCCTGTTCTGCATCAAGCCTATGATTTCGTCGGTCGTCGCCAGTGCGTCGGTCACGAGGTCGGGACGCCGGCGGAGCTTCGCGTTCATCCCACCACCGCTGAGGCGCCGCATCGCAATGGCTCCCTTCGTGGCCAGCCATCGCACCGCCAGGGAGTGTCGGATCAGCAGGTTGTCGCTTGGAAAGCGATGCTGAATCTCACCGTCGATCCAGTAAGGTCGGGTCATGCGATTGCCGAGCGAACCGGACTCGGCGGCGTACGAATTGTCGCTGACGTCATTCGGCGAGAATTGCCAGACTACCACATCGGGACGGATTTCGTCGAAATAGCGGTCGAGAATCATGTAGCTCTGCAACGAGCCGTACCCCCCCGTGCCGTGCGCAAAGACCTGAGCCGTCGTGCCCGCGGCGATTACGTCATAGTACGCGTCGCCGTCGGATACCTGTGACGCCTCCGTGAATGAATCGCCCAGAACAAAGATCCGGGTGCCCTGACCATCGGGATCGTCGAAGCGCCTGAACCCACGCTCGTCCGTCGTCATATGTACGGGGCCGAATCCCCTGGGCTCGTGGTCGAGAACGAGGCCAGGACGGGTTTCCCAACCCAGTTCTCCGCTGATCCGCCTGGTCGGTTGCTGATCCCGGAAACCCAGCCTCAGCACCACTTCGAGCGCGACGAGCAAGGTCAGCACAGTGGACAGAGTCCACGCGATCCCACTCCAGTCGATCCGTCGCCACTGTTTCATCGCCGTGATCCCAAGGACCACGAGAGCGAGCTGAAGGGTCAGGATCGCCCCGCGGATCGCCACCGATTCGAATCGGCCATCAGGACTCAGTGCATCGGCCAGCGTCCGCTCGTTCATGAACAGCGCCAGGCCGATCAAGGTGGTGCCGAGTGCGATCGCTGCGGGCTTCTTGGGCGAGGACATGACGTGGCTGGATCGCCTCAAGGGCGTCGATGGTGGACCACTCCAATGGGGCAATAACTACCCAAATCTAAAGTATACAGGCACATTGACGGCGTGCAATCCAGGCGACGCGTTCAGCTACCTTCGGCCAGTCTTCCGACCGCCTCGATCAGCCGCTCCACCTCTTCCTCACTTGTATAGCAGGCGCAGCCCGCTCGCAGCAGTCCTCCCGGCTCGAGGCCCAGCCGGGTCGTCACCGAGGAGGCGTAGAAATTCCCGTGTGACAGGAACAGCCCCCAATCCACTGACAGGCGAGCCGCGGCCTCGGCCGGTGTCCAGCCCTCGATCGTCAACGACAGGGTCGGCGTTCTTGGAGTTCCGGGTCGGGGACCATACAGTCTCACGCCAGGCACGGCCTCGAGACCCTCCCACAGGCGCTCGATCAGGTCGTCTCCCCTGAACGACAGCTCCTCGAAGGCGGCGTCAAGCCGCGCGGGCCGGGCTGCTTCGTCCGCCAGGCCGGCCAGGAAGTCAACGGCGGCGGCGGCGCCCGCGATGCCCTCGTGATTCAGCGTCCCGGTCTCCCACTTCTCGGGCGCCTCGCCGGGTGCGGGGGCGAGCTTGGGCGGGAGCAGTTCTTCCAGGAGATCGGTGCGGCCCCACAGCACACCCACGTGCGGGCCGTAGAACTTGTAGGGGGAACACGCGAGGAAATCGCAGTCCATCGCCATCACGTCGATTCTCTCGTGCGGTGCCAGGTGCACGGCGTCCACGAAGAGCAGTGCGCCGGCGGAGCGCGCCAGCTCTCCCGCGCGGGCCAGATCGACGATCGTTCCCAGCGCATTGGAGGCGGCGGTCACGGCTACCAGGCGCGTGCGTGAGGACAGAGCTGCCTCGAACGCCTCCCAGTCGAGGTCTCCCGTCTCGGGGACCAGCGGGACCGTGCGAACCGCGGCGCCTCTCTCCGACTCGAGATCGACCCACGGAGAGACGTTGGCCATGTGGTCGAGTTCGGTGACGACGATTTCGTCACCGGCGTCGAGCGTACGGCCCAGCGCACGTGCAAGGTGAAACGTCAGGGTCGTCATGTTCGGCCCGAATACGATCTCGTCCGGCCGTCCACGGACCAGGTCCGCGAGCGCGGATCGGCTGGCGGCGAGGACCTCGTCCAGCTCGCGCGAGGTTGCGTATGCCCAATGCGCGTTGGCATTGTGGCGCAGCATCTGCTCCGCCACCGCCTCTGCGACGACGGAGGGGACCTGCGTGCCCCCCGGTGCGTCGAAGTAGCCGACGGTTCGATGGTCATGGAGGCGTTGAAGGGCGGGGAAGGCCGCGCGGATCGCGTCGATGGAGGCGACGGAGTTCGGGAGACGGTTTCTGGACTCGGTCATGTAGATGGCCCTGGCGATTGAGGTGTTTCGATGGCCGGCAGGCCGGTCCGAGCCGGCAACCTACTTCCAACTCAGCGGCTTCGCAGCCGCTGTCTCGACCTGTGATCCCGAGTGCAGGACAAAACGTCCCAGTCTCTCCTCCGTCCTGGCTGCAGGTGCTGTTGGCCAAGTGCTGTAACAGGCAAAGACGTAATGAGTTAGCTTCGCCGCGCCCACGTGTCTGGCTGGCTCGGTTCATGCTATAAGAGGCGCGGATGTGCGATCGGACCACCGGGGCCACCGGACTTTCCGGCGCCCAATCCCATGGAGTGACGACGATGAGCACGAATAGCGACAAGAAAGCCGATTTCGCCGGTCCCGCCGTGAGCACGTATGAGGAAGTCGCGAAGATCCTTCCGATGGACTACAAGCCGCTCCTGACCCCGAAGGAGACGATGAGGGCGCTCTTCGACGTGAAGCGCTACATCGAGGACGGCCTGGCCCGCGAGTTGAACCTGATGATGATTCAGGTTCCCCTGATCGTCCGGGTCGACAGCGGCGTCAACGACATGCTCGACCGGGACGGTTCGCGGACTCCCGTGGAGTTCGATTGCGGGCTCGGCCTTCCGCAGCCCATCCGGGCCAGCGTGGTACAGGCGGCGACGAAGTGGAAGCGGATGGCGCTCAGGCAGTTCGATTGCGGCCCCGGAGAGGGCATCAACACCGACATGAAGGCGGTCCGAAAGGACTATTTCCTGGACCACGACCACAGCTCCTATGTCGACCAGTGGGACTGGGAGAAGGTCATCACGGCCGACCAGCGCAACGTGGCGTTCCTCAAGGACACCGTCCAGCGGATCTGGAAGGTCATCAAGGGCGCGCAGGACTACGCCTTCGACAGGTATCCCGCTCTGGACGACCCGAGGTATCCGCGGCTCCCGGACGAGCTCGTGTTCATCCATGCGGAAGAGATTCTCGAGATGTACCCGGACCTGCCGCGTAAGCAGCGGGAGACGAAGATCATCCAGGAGTATCCCGCCGTCTTCATCTATGGAATCGGCTGGACTCTGGCTGATGGTTATCCCCATGAGATGCGCGCGGCCGACTACGACGACTGGGTCACGGATACCTCGGCCGAGACGGGTGAGGACACGCACGGATTGAACGGGGACATTCTGGTCTGGAACCCGGTCACCAAGCGTCGGCATGAGCTTACGTCCATGGGCGTCCGGGTTACGAAGGACACTCTGGTCCAGCAGCTCGAACTGAGCGGACAGATGGACTACCTGGAGCAGCCGTATCACCAGGCGATCCTGAACGACGAGATTCCCCTCAGCATCGGCGGCGGAATCGGGCAGTCGCGCACCTACATGCTCCTGCTCCGGAAGGCGCACCTGGGAGAGGTGAGCGTTACCGTGTGGCCCGACCAGTTGAAACAGGTCTGTGAAGAGCGCAACATCGTAGTATTGGAGTAGATTCAGAACGAAGGGGAGCGCAGTCGGCCGCGGTGGCCCTCGGGCTCCCGCGGCCTTGTCGTCGTCGCAAGCCGCGCCCACCGACGGAGGGACCGTGGAAAGCGAACTGGCCGGGCAGGAGACGTTCGGAGACGGCGGCCTGGAGCGTTCTCTGGGCCGACCGCGAGCAGAATGGACGGTCGAGGACCTGGGTCAACTGTTCCACCGGGGACAGGCCAGGGGCTTGAGCTTGATGCATGTGGGCGGCGACGGTTGGCTCAAGCGGCTCGATTTCGTGCCGCGTGACGAGAGCAGGCTGCGCAGGGTTTGCGAGGCTGGCGAGCGGGCGGACGGTTCGAGCCTGTTCCCGGGTTCGGGAATCCCCACGGGCGCCTCGGACATTGTCCTCCGTCCCCGCATCGAATCGGGCTTTCTGGATCCGTTTTCCTCGATTCCGACCCTCGTCCTCATGTGCAGCCATGCCGGTCCGGACGGCGAACCCCTCCCGCAGTCCCCCGACACGATCATTCGGCGAGCCATGGACCGCCTGCGCGAGCAGACGGGAGTCGAGTTGCTGGCCCTGGGAGAGGTCGAGTACTTCCTCGGCAAGCGTCGAGACGAGAGCGATATATACGGGGCGGACGATCGCGGGTATCACTCCGTGTCGCCGTTCGTGTTCGGTGAGCCGCTACGCCGCAGGGCTCTCGAGCTGCTGGTGGATCTCGGGCTCAACGTCAAGTACGGACACAGCGAGGTCGGATACATCGAGGCCCGGGAGCCCGATGGGGTGATCTGGGAGCAGCACGAGATCGAACTCGGCCTCGACACGCTGCCGCGGGCCGCCGAAGCGATCCTGCTTACCCAATGGGTTCTGCGCAATCTGGCCCACCAGAATGGTATGCGTTGCAGTACGGAACCGATCATGGCCGAGGGACATGCCGGCAACGGGCTTCATTTCCACCTGGCCCCGGCTCGGGATGGGAAGCTGGCACCGGTACGCGATGGTGGCGGCTCATTGTCGGATCCGGCACGCTGGCTGATCGGCGGGCTGGTGCAGACGGGAGCCGCTCTCATGGCGTTCGGGAATCGTGCGCCCGGGTCTCTGACCCGGCTCACCCAGGCCAAGGAAGCGCCCAACCGAATCACCTGGGGAGAGTACGACCGCTCGGCCCTGATTCGGCTCCCGGCGCAGGCTATGGACACGCGTGGGCGTCCCGTCAGTCCGGCGACGATCGAGTTCCGACTTCCGGACGGCTCGGTGTTCCCGCACCTGCTCCTCGCGGGAGCCGCACTTGCCATGATCAAGGGTGCCGAGACTGAGGGACTCGACGAACTCCTGGACGCGACGGCGGCCGTCACCGTGAAGGACGGAGGGGGAAGAGCCGCATCCGTTCCGTGGAGCTTTCGCGAGGTGGCGGCGGCAGTGGCGGAACAGCGGGAGGCGTTCGAGGCCGATGGCGTGTTTCCCTCGGCGCTGTTGGATCGACTGGTGTCAGATCTCTCACATATATAAGAAATAACACGAGATAACAATGCTTAACCGGTCTGTTCGCAATCTAATAGCGGTCACGTACTTGCTGACGGGTTGTCTTGCCGCGTGCCAGCCGGAGAGCTCTCCGCCGAGGCCCAACATCGTCCTCATCGTGGCGGACGACCTGGGCTACGGCGAGTTGGGGAGCTATGGGCAGGAGAGGATCCGGACGCCGGAGCTGGATCGACTCGCGGCCGAGGGGATGCGCTTCACGCGTCACTATTCCGGTAGCCCGGTATGCGCTCCGTCTCGGGCGACACTGCTCACGGGTCTTCACACGGGTCACGCCGTAGTGCGCGACAACGACGAGATGAACGAGCGGGGCGACGTGTGGGGTGACACCCTGATCGAGGGGAATCACCCTCTTCCAGCGGAAACGTACACGATCGGGCGCATGCTGCAGGACGCGGGCTACGTTACGGCCGCGATCGGCAAGTGGGGTCTTGGCGGACCGGGAGACAGCGGAGAGCCGAACCTGCAGGGATTCGATCACTGGTACGGGTACATGTGTCAGCGGGAGGCGCACAACTACTACCCCACGCACCTGTGGCGCAACGGGGTTCGCGAGACTCTGCCCGGAAATCCGCCGTTCCGGGCCCATCAGCGACTGCCCGCCGACGTGGACCCCGACGACCCCCGATCCTACGACGGCTACAGCGGCCAGACGTACGCCATGGACGTCATGGTGGAGGACGCCGTGTCGTTCGTACGGGAGAACGCGGATCAGCCGTTCTTCCTGTATCTGCCGTTTCCCGTCCCGCATGTGGCTCTGCAGGTGCCGGATGAGTCGGTGGCCGAATACGAGGGTGAGTTCCAGGAAGCGCCGTATCAGGGGGATCGAGGCTACCTCCCGCATCGGACACCGCGGGCCGCGTATGCCGCCATGATCACGCGCATGGACGAGGGGATCGGCCAGGTGCTGCGTACGCTCGAGGAAGTGGGCGTTGCGGAGAACACGGTCGTGATATTCACGAGTGACAACGGGCCCACCTTCAACGGTGGTACGGACTCCGGTTTCTTCGAAAGCACGGGCGGGCTGCGTGGTCTGAAGACCATGCTGTACGAGGGTGGCATCCGGGTGCCCCTGATCGTCCGCTGGCCGGGGGCCGTGGCACCGGGCAGCACGTCGGACCACGTGTCCGCGTTCTGGGACTTCATGCCCACGCTGGCGGACATCTCCGGGGCGCCCGCTCCGCCGGAGACGGACGGACTCTCGATGGTGCCTTCCCTCACCGGAAGTCCTGCCGCTCAGTCCGAGCATGAGCGGCTGTACTGGGAGTACCACGGAGGGCAGGCTTTGCTCTCCGGCCGGTGGAAGGCCGTCCGGTCGGACCCCGAATCGGCCCTGGAGCTGTACGACCTCGCTGCTGATCCTGCAGAGTCGGCCGACGTAGCGGCATCCCATCCGGACGTTGTCGTGCGCCTCTCGGAGGATCTCGACTCGGCGCGGGAGCCGTCCGCGTTCTTCCCGCTCGATCGGATGCGGGCTGCCCGGCTTGGCCGGGTCCGAAGGGCGTGCGGGCTGATCTCGGCTACCGTGCGAGGATCCGTAGGAGCGGCTCCGGAGACAGTTGCGGATCCAGGCGGTCCGGGCGCGCCGCGCCCCTCGTGTACCGTCCGCATTCGTATGGATTCGGCGAGCGCTCTGCCTGGAGCCGATCCGGCGGAGGCGGTTCGGACTGCCTTCCGAGACTCGGAGTGGGACGACGACATCGACGCTGTCGCGGACGGAGCCGGCAGTTCGGCATTCGCCTGGGAGAAGGACGACGTGAGATGCGGGGTCTCGGCAGGTCGGCCGGCGAGCCTCATCGAGGGCGAGATCGTCGAGGACGGAACCCTGTACCTGGAGGCCCGCTGCCAGTCAGTCGAGTGAGGGGACGTTCACCTCGATCGGCTGCGTCTGGCCTCGAGG